>JAHKXX010000260.1 GCA_020627425.1 bacterium | reverse complement strand
TATTTTTTAGAGGTTTTTAGCTCCAATGCTACAAAGGCAAACGGAATGAAAAAAATAAAGCGGCTTGTCGGTGCAGACAGGACAGTTGCCTTCGGCGACAATCTGAACGATATCGGAATGTTAAAATCAGCCGACATAGGAATAGCCGTCGGTGACGGTGCAGAGCAGGTAAAAGACTGTGCGGATATTATAATAGGCAACAGCTACGACAGTGCGGTAGCAAAGTACCTGTCAGCCATTTAGCGCCTGACAAAGCAGCATAAAAAGCTCTGCGGCATTTTTTATAAATACGGTCTCCCCTTTTTCGGCACAGATATAGGAAACTATATACTCCTGTCTTTCTATGTGTCTTATAAGCCCTGCCTCAGGCTCTGACAGTATAGCTCTGTAATCCGCACTAAGACCCCGCCCGTCAAGCTTTGACACACATTCCTTTTCCGTCCAGAGTCTCATAAATTCTCTGTCGGGGTCGCTGCTTTTTTCTATCCGAGATAGTTCCCCGGGAGAGCATACGCGTGCCGCGACAGAACGGTGAGAGGGTCTTATCTCGTTTATGTCAATAGCCGTGTTACTGCCGGAAACAATACAGGCGACGGCTTTTTTGCAGTGGGACAGGTTAAAATGAATATCGGCTCTGTCGGCAAGACAGGGCTTTTCGTTTTTGACGAGGATAAATTTCGGCACCGAGGTAATACCGTACTCTCTGTAAAGACCGAGTCGCAAAAGACAGAACGCGGCAGCACAGTTTATTCTGTCGGACAAAAAACGGTATCTGAGGGTCTTTGCCCTTCTTTCCTCGCTTAAAAACGGCAAAAGAGCAGACAGGTTGTCCTCAGTACAGCTGTCCGTGTTTTCCATTAAATATATCATACCATCACTCCACATTAATATTAAATGTATTATCGGGCAAAGTCAATACGAGTAGTGTACAATAGACAAAAAACATTTTTTGCAAGTGAAAATTGAGTAAAAAGCGCCTGCTTATATTTACAATTTTGTAATCAGACGGAACATTCACTGCTAAAAACTTGCAATCAATGCCCCTTTGTGTTATAATCCATTAGGATATATAGGCAGCTACCGTACGAGCTGCTTTGTATTTTTTTACTTTGTACGGAGAAATGGCGGTCAGATTATGGCACAACTATGTCTGGGTTGTATGCGTGAAAACAACGGCGAACAGGTCTGCCCTCACTGTGGCTTTGACAGATCCACAGAGCAGTCCGCACCGTTTTTGCCCTTGGGTACTGTATTACAGGATCAGAACTATCTTGTTGGCAAAAAGCTTGAAAATAATGCAGAGGGTACAAAGTATATTGCTTACAGCAACACCATGCACTCTCCTGTTATAATACACGAATTTATGCCTGCCGGTATCTGCGGCAGAGCAAAGGGAAAAACAAACGTAGTAATACGCGGCGGTTATGAGGACGAGTACAAAAAGCTGAATGAGAGCTTTCTCAGCTATTACAGAACTATTGCCCGTCTGCGTGAGCTGTCTGCTATAGGTCCCGTATTTGACATATTCACCGAAAACGGAGTTTCCTATACAGTTGAGGAGTACTACGACTCCATACCCTTTACAGAGTATATAGAGAGACGGGGCGGTTCTATTGACTGGAACACTGCAAGGCCGTTATTTATGCCTCTTATAGCATCGCTTGAGTCGCTTCACGAGGCAGGTATAGGTCACTATGCCATATCTCCCGAAAACCTTGTTGTTACCGAATCAGGCAAACTTCGGCTGACGGGCTTTGGAATAAATGAGATACATGTAACAGGCGGAATTTTTGAGCCTGAGCTTATGGACGGCTGTGCAGCACCCGAGCAATATACCGAGGGCGGTGTACCGGACGAGTCTACCGATGTTTACGGCTTTACTGCTACGCTCTTCTACGCGCTGACGGGCATACTTCCCGACAACAGCAACGAGCGAAAGGCTGACGGCAAGCTGCCGATACCCACGGCTGTATTCAAAAGGCTGCCTCCGCATGTTGTTACCGCTCTTGCCGGAGGACTCCAGGTACAGAAGTCCTCACGTATACAGACCTTTGAGAATATGCGTACCAGACTATCGAGTGCACCGACGGTAAAGGCTATAAGAAACGAAGCCGAGCGCAGTGCCATCCGCAGCGAAGTCGCACAGAACTATGTTCCGAGGAAAAAGGAAAGCATCTCGGGTTCAGTGTGGGCAATACTGTCAGTAATGATATGTATGCTTATAATACTTGTAGCAGGTATTTTCTGGGTACACAGCAATCCCGACGCATTCAAGAATCTATTCTCTCCTGCAACGACGGAGGAATCATCCGAAGTGTCCGAAAGCTCTAAGACCGACCCCAACGCAATATCAATACCGAATCTTATCGGGCAGAACTTTGACGAGGTTGTCGCAAAGCAGAGCGGCGGAACGGAGTACACGGTAATAAAGTCCAACGAAGAGATATTCAGCACCGAATACGAGGAAGGCGTGATAGTTTCCCAGAGTCCTGCCGAGGGAGTAAAGGCTGACAAGGGTGTTACGGTAGTAGTCACCGTCAGCAAGGGACTTCCCACGAGAGAGCTGCCGGTTATCAGCGGACAGTCTCTGGAGACGGCTGTAAAATCTCTGAGCGATCAGGGCTTCCAGGCATCCGGCAACTATGTAGCGAGCGACACCGTAGAAGAAGGCAAGGTAATCGGCTATGAGAACTACAATGCCGGCGACCGCGCTGCATACGGTTCAAAGATAACTATAAAAATAAGCACAGGTCCGCAGACCTGATAAAATATGAATTTTAACCCCCCACAGTCATTGATTAATGACTGTGGGGGGTTGGTTTATTCTACAAACAAAAACCACGCCGAGTCAAGCTACAACTCAGCGTGGTAATTTTTTCTGGTCTCGGATATTCTTACTCTTCAAGCTTTTTAAGTCTCGCTATATCTGCGCGGTCAAGCTTTATTTTACCGTCCTTGATAAGTGTAACTTCATCGACCGAATAGGTATGGAGCGCCGCGTCCGGTGATTTATTCAGAGAGACGGAAAGCTTGCCTGTTATCAGGTTTACATCGGCAACGGTACCCTTGCCGTCGGGGGTGCTGACTATCGCACCGATCTTTGGCGTACTTTTCAGCAGGTCTGCATAGGCATCCTGTTCATATTTCAGGCAGCACATCAATCTGCCGCAGGTGCCGGAGATCTTAACGGGATTCAGCGACATACCCTGTTCCTTTGCCATCTTTATCGACACCGGCTGAAACTCGCCCAAAAATGAGTTACAGCAAAACGGTCTGCCGCATATGCCGATGCCTCCGAGCATCTTTGCCTCGTCCCGGACGCCTATTTGTCTCAGCTCTATTCTCGTTCTGAACACATACGCCAGATCCTTTACCAGGTCTCTGAAATCCACTCTGCCGTCTGCGGTAAAGTAAAAGAGTATCTTGCTTCCGTCGAACGTATACTCAACATTGACAAGCTTCATTTTCAGTTCGTGCTCTTTTATTTTCTTTTCGCAGATCTCAAAGGCGTGCTTTTCTTTTTCACGGTTTTCGGCAACCGTCTTTAAGTCATTATCGGTAGCCTTTCTGATTATTTTTTTCAGCGGAAAGCTTACCTCATCATCCGGCAGTTGTCTGTTCGCCATAGCGACCTCGCCGCACTCCAGACCCCTTGTGGTCTCAACGATCACATGCTCGCCCTTTTGCAGTGTAGTGTTATCGGGGTCAAAATAGTATATTTTTCCGACCTCTTTAAATCTTATTCCTACGACATTTATCATTATATGTTCCTCCGGTTTATGTTCTTAATGTGGCACAAAGCCATGTACAGAAAAAGTTAAGATTAACATTGGTTTTTAGTACAGTCTTTGCCTTATACAGGGTTTGCAGTATACCGTACAGTCTTTTGCCCGACATTTTTTCGGCGGCATCCTTTGCACACTGTGATCTGTACTGTGCTCCCACAGAAGCCTTTACCGCGTCGCCTGCTGTCTGAAGAAGGCTATCCGTGACCGCCATGGCAAACGCCCTGTCCTTTATCATTTTATATGTCAGCGTAAGAAGCTTATACTCATCGCGCGCCGGTATTGCTGCAAATATTTCCTCTGCAAGAAGCACAGCTTCTTCGCCGCCGTTTTCAAGCAGCTCGACTGCCATACCTATATTGCCCATACTGTTTTCGGCGGCATTTCTTATCTCTTCATAAGCTTTATCGGCAAAGCGTTTTTGTAGGTATTCTGTTTCCTCATCAATTCCCACAGGAGTCAGTGAGTAGACCCTTGCTCTGGATCTGACTGTTTCAAGCAGTGCCGTAGCTGATGTGGCGGTAAGCAAAAAAACAACATTATCCGGCGGTTCTTCCAGAACCTTCAGAAAGGCATTCTGCGCAGGCGGCAGCATTTTTTCACACCCCAGAAGCACATAAACCTTTTTATCAGCCTCATTAGGTTTTATATATGCGTCCTGTCTTATCCCTCTTATTTTATCAACAGAAAGACCCGACGGCTCATTACCGTCGAGATATTTTACATCGGGGTGGCAATCACTCATAAACTTTCTACAGTCGCTGCATTCTCCGCACGGTTTGGTATTGCCTCTGCACACGCATGCATTCGCAATAATCCTTACAAGCGTTTCCTTTCCCAGTCCCTTCGCTCCTTCTACGATCACAGCGTGTGGCATTCTGCCTGTCTCTATATTATTTTGTATCTCCTGAACTATCCGTTCATTCTGCACAAATTCACTCATTTTCATACTTAAATTATACCCCCCTACCTCCCCCTCTGTCAAGCGGCGTGCCCGGCGGAGTGCCTCCGCGGTCGATTCGCGGCAGCGTGACGCTGCACCCAAATCCGCGCACTCGAGTCAGTATTACCCACCGACTTTGTTGGCACGC
>JAHKXX010000259.1 GCA_020627425.1 bacterium | reverse complement strand
GTCCTTAGGAGCTTTTAACCACAGAGGAGTGGTATTGTTTTCGGGCTTTTCATCCTCAGGCTTTTTCTCAGCTTCATTTGCAGATGTGAAATATATTTCATAGGGCATAAAGTGGCAGTACTTTCTGAGAATGGCTTTTATCTTCATCTCATCAAGAAACTCTTTACCGTCATCAGAGATATGCATTATTATTGTTGTACCCCTGTCGCTGCGGCTGCCGTCGCTTATCTCGTAGGTATGGCTGCCGTCGCTCTCCCAGTGTACCGGCTTTGAGTCTTTTTTATAGGAAAGTGTTTCTATCTCAACACTTTCGGATACCATATAAGCCGAGTAGAAGCCAAGACCGAAGTGACCGATTATCCCTGCCTCTTCGTCCGTCTTGTCCTTATATTGCTCCAGAAACTCCTTTGCTCCCGAAAAAGCGACCTGAGCTATGTATTTTTCGACCTCATCCTCCGTCATACCTATGCCGTTATCGGATACGGTCAGAGTCTTATTGCCCTTGTCAAGCCTTATGTCTATGCGGGGCTTTTTATCGTCATTTTCCGCTTCTCCAATAGAGCACAGACCCTGATACTTTTTAATAGCGTCGCAGCCGTTTGCTACTATTTCTCTCAAAAAAATGTCCTTGTCTGAATAAAGCCATTTTTTAATTATCGGAAAAAGATTTTCCGAATCTACTGTGATCTGTCCTTCACGTTTCATTATTATGACCTCCGTTTGTGAAAGTTGATTTTTTATCAGCATCCGGTTTCTTACAGACCGATGCTCTAAAAAACGGTATAGCCGTTTAATTAGCAAATAATTTAAGGCTATTCATCATTAGTCTTTGTCATATTGCGTTCAAGCCACTGCTGATATGACATAAGGACCTGTCGGGGCTTAGAGCCTTCGTGGGGGCCTACTATACCCATTTGCTCCATTTCGTCTATCAGCCGTCCTGCACGGGCATAGCCGAGACGCAGACGACGCTGTAGAAGTGATGTAGACGCCTGTCCGGCTTCTACAACACACTTTATAGCCTCCTCCATCATAGGATCCATATCACCCTTTTCGGTTTCCTGATCTTTTCCGTTGTTTTCGGGCAGAGCGTTTTTTTCTATCTCGTCAATAACGTTCTTGTCATATTCGACCATCTTGTTGTTTTTGATAAAGGTAATAATGTTCTCTATCTCATTGTCATCAACAAAGCAGCCCTGAACACGCTCGGGCTTTGTTTTTCCTATAGGTGCATACAGCATATCGCCGCGCCCCAACAGCTTTTCGGCTCCGATTGTATCCAGTATCGTTCTGGAGTCTATTCCTGACTTTACGGCAAAAGCTATTCGGCTGGGTATGTTTGCCTTGATAAGACCGGTAATAACGTCAACGCTCGGACGCTGTGTGGCGATAACAAGGTGCATTCCTGCAGCACGCGCCATCTGAGCCAAACGGCAGATGGACTCCTCTACTTCGTTCGGTGCAGCCATCATCAGATCTGCAAGCTCGTCTATAACAATGACTATATGTGCCATTTTTTGAAGCTTCCTGTGTTCCTTCGGAGCGTCGCTCTGACTAAGCTCTGACTGTGCCTGTGCCAGCATTTCGTCTTCCTCAAAGCTGCGTTCGCTTTCCTCGTAATCCGCCTCCTCATATTCGGAGTTTTGCTTATCGACCATTCTGTTGTAGCCGTGCATATCTCTTACGCCGTATTCGGCAAAGGTCTTGTAGCGTTCGAGCATTTCATTTACTGCCCAGTTCAGCGCACCTGCGGCTTTTCTTGGGTCGGTAACAACGGGAACAAGCAAATGGGGGATACCGTTATATACTCCAAGCTCTACGACCTTAGGATCTATAAGGATTAGTTTTACTTCATCCGGATCAGCCTTATACAGAAGGCTGACAAGCATAGAGTTGATACATACCGATTTACCGGAACCGGTGGAACCGGCAATAAGCAGATGCGGCATTTTTCCCAGATCGGCAAGTGTTATTCTGCCGGTAATATCAACACCCAGAGCAACCGTAAGCTTGCTTTTCGCATCCTGAAATTCTTTTGACTCAACAAGCTCGCGCATTTTTACAATGCTGACGTATTTGTTCGGCACCTCTATGCCTATCGCGTTTTTACCTGGTATAGGAGCTTCGATACGCACTCCCATTGCCGCTAGATTCATTGCTATATCGTCCGACAGATTTGTTATCTTGCTTATCTTTACTCCGGCAGCAGGCTGCAGCTCATAGCGCGTTACAGAGGGTCCTCTGCTTATGTTGGTTATCGTTGCCTGTATATTGAAGCTTTTCAGTGTATCGACCAGAGTTTTGCCGTTATGCTGCAGCTCTGCTGCAATATCATCCTGATCATCTATTGGTTGTGGTTCCAGCAGTGTAAACGGAGGCTTAATATAATTGTTTTCTACGACAGAATTGGTATTTATCTCAAAATCAGATACCTGACCATCCTCAGGTTTATTCTCGTTCAGCTTTGATATTTCGTCTTTCTTTGTCTGTTTTTTATCCGCGTCATCAAAAACCGGCGGAATAAGACTTTCGCTGTTGTAGTCCTTCTTCTTGAAGCTGCCGACAAGAGCACCAAAATCAAGATCATCTGCAAATACCGGTGTGTCCTCACTTACAAAATCATAGTTCTCGGCGCTCTTTGGAATCTGCTTTTTCTTTTTTTGCTTTTTATCTTTTACCTCCGGTAAAATGTCAGCCATATCGTCAAGCTTTTTCGATTTCTTTTTTGAAGCTGTTTCTTTCTGTGTCTCTTCTTTTTGTGTTTCGTCAGCCGCATAGAACGAGCTTTTTCTCAGC
>JAHKXX010000030.1 GCA_020627425.1 bacterium | reverse complement strand
TTGTAGAGACAATGAGTAGAGTAGACAAATACTCCTAAATAACGCTAAGCGGCACACTGAGTGCCGTGGCGCGGACGGAGAGATATAATATACCGAATTCGTACGCGTGCCAACAAAGGTAGGCGGTAACACAAACTACAGTACGCGAATTGCTCAGCACGAGCACGCGCCACTGCCTTGACAAGGCGGGATAAGTATGGTATATTTTGGGTATTGACAGAATACAGTTTTGATCTATCAATGGAGGTAAGTGAAATGAAGAAAATCAGTATTTTTCTTGCGTTGGCAGTTGCAGCATCTGTTGCTGTTGTTGCTATGTCCGGCTGCAGTAATAACGGCGGCGGACAGTCAACCGTAAGCACGGTATCGTCAGAGGCAGGAGATAACACAACTTCCTCAGAGGAAAGCACAGCTACCGATGAAGGCTCTGCACAGGAAGCTTCAAAAGAAGTTGATCTTAAAACTGCCGATTATGATAACCCGGCTGTAACGATCGAATTTGGTCAGTTTGAAGAAATACAGACAGTCACAAGCGATATGCAGTCAGGAAAATATGACGGTCAGGTCATAAAGGTTACCGGTATAAGCCAGAAGAGAATGAGTAGCTGTACCGTTATGGAAAAGGATGAGTCCACCGGCACAAGCTACGGAATGACATATTACCTTGACGGAAACCCGGATCTGAGTGAGTATCCGGCAGAGGACGCAAAGGTTGAACTGCTGGGCGTTGTTACTACCGGAGATTACGGTGTTCGTGCGCTTACCGTTCTTCCCGAAAATGTAAAGGTTCTTGATTCTTAATCTGTATCATTCTTACAGGACATCGTCCGATATTCGGATATTTATCAGCAGGTAAAGCTTTTTGCTTTACCTGCTTTTTTTGCAGTATATCTTATCATAATAAAAGACAAAGCAATTTGCCCCCACTCAAAGACAGCATCATACTGCCGGAGTTGTCTTGACAACCGGAGAGAAAAAGACAGAGTAGAGAAACGATCCACTTCCCCGCTCCAAATCAGCACGAGCGGCGCCCTGTGCGCCGTGACGCGGACGGAGAGGGACAATAAACCAACTTGAAACGGTGCTTTTTATTCGGCGGTAACAAGTACTTGCCACGCTCCGGCGTGCCGTGCACGCCCTTGCCGCCGTGCGGCAAGAGAGAGTCGACCGCGGAGGCACTCCGCTCTTGAAATGTTGATAAAATGATGATATAATGGAGAGGCTGAAGCTATAAATTGGGAAAATAGCTTTTTGACAGGCAATACGGAAATAATAACAGAGTGAAAGGAATAAAACATATGCTCAGAGAGAATAAATATCGCACACATTATTGCGGCGATCTTCGTGAGGATGATATAGGCAAGGACGTACGGGTCTCGGGTTGGGTAGAAAATATACGCGACCACGGCGGAGTAATGTTCCTCGATATCCGCGACAGATACGGCGTTGTACAGGTAGTCGTTCATGACGACGAGGTACTGAAAAATATAAATAAGGAATGCTCCGTTACCGTCAGCGGTAAGGTAACAAAAAGAGATGAGGATACAGTAAATAAAAATATAGCTACAGGTACCGTCGAGATACATTCCGAAAATATAACCGTTCTCGGTAAGGCTCCGAGTGAGCTTCCGTTTGAGGTGATGACCTCTAAAAACGTAAAAGAGGATGTAAGACTTAAATATAGATTCCTTGACCTGAGAAATCCCAAGGTCATGAAAAATATAGTAATGCGCTCCGAGCTTATCAGCTTTCTGCGTACAAAGATGACAGAGCTGGGCTTCCTTGAAATACAGACCCCCATACTCTCGTGCTCCTCGCCCGAGGGCGCGCGTGACTATCTGATACCCAGCAGAAAGCATAAGGGTCAGTTCTACGCTCTGCCTCAGGCTCCCCAGATATTCAAACAGCTTCTGATGGTGTCCGGAGTGGATAAATACTTCCAGATAGCTCCGTGCTTCCGTGATGAGGACGCAAGAGCCGACCGCTCACCGGGTGAGTTTTATCAGCTTGACTTCGAGATGAGCTATGCCGAGCAGGACGATGTTTTTGCAGTAGCCGAAGAGGTTCTTTATGAGGCATTTAAGAAGTTCTCCGATAAAGAGGTCTCAAAACCCCCGTTCAGACGTATAACCTTTGCTGAGTCTATGCTCACCTACGGTACCGATAAGCCAGACCTTCGTAACCCCCTGCTTATAAAGGACATAAGCCCGATGTTCGAGGAAACAGACTTTGCACCGTTCAGAAAAAAGACGGTTCGCTCTATAAATGTACCGGGCGCCTCCTCTCAGTCTAAAAAATGGTTCAAGAATATGGAGGAGTTCGCTCTGTCTATAGGTATGAAGGGTCTCGGCTATGTAAAGGTAAGAGAAGATATGACCTTTGACGGACCTATAGATAAATTCCTGAAAGAAGGCGACAGAGAAAAGCTGATAGAGATAAACGGCTCCAAGGCAGGAGATGTTATATACTTTATCGCTGACTCAAAAACAGAAGCGCCTAAGCTTGCAGGACAAATAAGAACCGAAGTAGCAAAGAGACTCTCGCTTATAGATGAAAGCCGGTTTGAACTGTGCTTTATAACAGACTTCCCGATGTATGAGCTTGACGAGGAAACAGGCAAGCCGATATTTACACATAACCCCTTCTCTATGCCGCAGGGCGGTATGGAAGCACTCCTTACCAAGGACCCGACAGAGATACTCGCCTATCAGTATGATATAGTCTGCAACGGCGTAGAGCTGTCCAGCGGCGCAGTAAGAAATCACGACCTTGATATAATGGTAAAGGCGTTTGATATAGCAGGCTATACCGAAGAAGACCTTAAAAATAAATTCAAATCACTTTATAATGCGTTCAAATACGGCGCTCCGCCCCACGCAGGTATGGCACCGGGACTTGACAGAATGCTTATGCTCCTTGCAGAGGAGGAAAACATTAGAGAGGTCATCGCATTCCCGATGAACAGCAACGCACAGGATCTGCTCCTCGGTTCTCCGACAGAGGTCACAGAGCAGCAGCTTCGCGAGGTGCATATCAAGATAAGATGATCCGCTCGGAGGTGGAAATATGGTTTCTAAAGAAGAAATAATGAAAATAGCGATACTTTCAAAGCTTTTTGTAGCTGATGATGAGATAGACTCCCTGACCGAGGATATGGACAAGATAATACAGTTTGCCGACACGATAAACAATGCGGGTGCCGAGGGCGACGACTTCGACAATATAAACAACCTGTCAAATGTTTTGCGTGAGGACGAGGTAGTAGAGTCCTATGACCGCGAAAAAATACTGTCCAATGCAAAGGATCAGGACGAAGGCTGCTTTATGGTCAAAAACATTATGAAATAAAAGCCCTTTTGTGCGGCTGCTATTTCCTGTGAGGTGGAATAAATGAACAAAAGTAAAATAGCCTCGCTTCACGATATGCTGCAAAACAAGGAAATATCGTGCGCGGAGCTTACCGAAAAATATATTGAAGCAATAGACAGGGACAACGGTAGCCTGAACGCATATGTTACCGTTACCCCCGAAACGGCTATGGAAAGCGCAAAGACCGTAGATAAAAAAATCGCCGACGGAAAGGAAATAGGACTGCTTGAGGGTATACCTATGACCCTGAAGGACAATATATCCACCGACGGAATAAAGACCACCTGCTGCTCAAAAATACTTGAGGACTATGTGCCGATATATGACGCGACAGTGTGGGATATACTGAAAAAACAAAACGCTGTGCTCCTCGGAAAAACGAACATGGACGAGTTCGCTATGGGCTCCTCGTGCGAGACCTCGTACTTCGGCGGAGCTAAGAACCCCCACTCCCTCTCTCATGTAGCAGGAGGAAGCTCGGGCGGCGTAGCGAGTGCTGTCGGCGGCAATATAGCCGTATACGGTCTCGGTTCCGATACAGGCGGCTCTATAAGACAGCCCGCAAGCTTCTGCGGAATAGTCGGACTAAAGCCCACCTATGGCGCTGTGTCCAGATACGGACTGATAGCCTATGCCTCAAGCTTTGACCAGATAGGACCCATAACCACAAGCGTAGAGGACGCGGCTGCTGTGTTTGACGCTATATCACTGCACGACGAGCGCGACTCAACATCTCAGGGCAGACGCGGTGCGCCTGTATGCAGCACACTGAAGGACGGCGTAAAGGGAACAAAAATAGGTATCGCAAAAGAATATCTTGAATCCCTGCGTGACGATGTAAAAAAAGCAGTGCTTGATGCTGCCGAGGTTTATAAGAGTCTGGGTGCCGAGATAGTATATTTTGACCTGCCTGCACTGAAATTTGCTCTGCCTGTTTACTATATTCTTGCCTGTGCAGAGGCATCGTCAAACCTCGGACGATATGACGGAATACGATACGGCTTCAAGGCGGACAACTATCTGAATGTAAACGATATGATAAAGAAAACAAGAAGTCAGGGCTTTGGCGAGGAGGTAAAGAAAAGAATACTCCTCGGCACCTATGTGCTCAGCTCGGGCTATTATGATGCATACTATAAAAAAGCCCAGAATCTGAGAGGTACCATTGTAAACGCCTTTAAGGATGCATTTACAAAATGCGACGTGATCCTTGCCCCGACGGTTCCGATGACTGCATTTGAAAACGGTCACGCAGCAGACGATCCTATAGAAACATATATGACGGATATTTGTACCGTACCTGTAAATATAGCAGGACTCCCGGCAGTATCGCTGCCGTGCGGTGCGGATGACAAGGGACTGCCTATAGGTATGCAGCTTATCGGCAACACCTTTGACGAGTCAGCTATACTTAGAGCAGCCTATAGCTACGAAAACGCGACGGATATGTACAGAACAGCCGACTTCGGCGTAAGACCTTAAAGTAAAGGAAGGAACCACTATGAAATATGAGATGGTTGCAGGCTTTGAAACACATGTAGAGCTTTCAACAAACACAAAAATATTCTGCTCGTGTACAACACAGTTCGGCGGCGAGCCGAACACACACTGCTGTCCTGTATGCATAGGTCTGCCGGGTACTCTGCCGAAGCTTAACAAAAGGGTAGTCGAGTATGCTATAAAAGCAGGACTTGCGACAAACTGCGAGATAGCGGAAATATCAAAGATGGACAGAAAAAACTACTGCTACCCGGATCTGCCAAAGGCTTACCAGATCTCTCAGTTTGACAAGCCGCTGTGCGAGCACGGATATATACCACTGTCAAACGGCAGAAAAATACGTCTTACAAGAATACACATAGAGGAAGACGCCGGAAAGCTTGTACACAGCCGCGGCAACACCCTCGTAGACTATAACAGAGGCGGAGTGCCGCTGATAGAGATAGTATCGGAGCCTGATATAAGAAGCATAGACGAGGCAAGAGAATATGTCGAAAAGCTGCAGCTTATAATGCGCTACATTGGTGTGTCCGACTGTAAAATGCAGGAAGGCTCTATGCGCTGTGATGTAAACATCTCCGTTCGTCCTGTCGGCTCTGAGAGGCTCGGCACAAGAACAGAGATAAAGAATATGAACTCTATTACCTTTATCGCAAAGGCAATGGAGTACGAGTTTAACAGACAGGTAGACCTGCTCGAAAGCGGAGAAAAGGTAGTACAGGAAACTCTCCGATATGATGATGTGACAAACACAACATCATCTATGCGCGGAAAAGAGGATGCAAACGACTACCGTTATTTCCGCGATCCGGATCTCGTTACCATAAACGTACCCCGTGAAAGAGTAGAGGAAATAAAAAAGACTCTGCCGGAGCTGCCTATAGCAAAACAGCAGAGATATATCGACGAGCTGGGACTCCCCGAGACGGACGCGGCACTCCTGACTAAGTACCGCAAAATAGCGGAATTTTACGAAAAGGCAATAGAGGGTACCAAAAACCCGAAAACAGCCGCAAACTTTATTATCGGACAGATATTCAGCTCTCTCGAAAACGAAAGCGAGAAAGAGCAATTCAATATAAAGATAACTCCCGAAGCCCTTTCTGAGCTGATAAAGCTTATAGACAGCGGCAAGATAAGAATGAACCTTGCAAAGTCTACGCTTGACAAAATGCTCGAAACCGGCAAAAAGCCGAGTGAGCTTCTGTCTGACAGTGACCTTGCAGGACTGGACGAAAACACCTTTAACGAGCTGTGCCAAAAGGCAGTAGAGAGCAACCCCGGCGCTGTGGCAGACTACAAAAACGGCAAGCAGAAGGCTGTAAAGGCTCTGGTTGGCTTTGTAATGAAGAACAGCCGCGGTAAAGCCGACGCTCTGAAGGCAGAGAAAAAAATAATAGAAATAATCGGATAATAATAAAAGCTGCTTCTCGCTATGAGAAACAGCTTTTTTGTTTGTAGATTTATATCAGTCGGGGAAATATCTCTTCAGCAGTCCTGCAAAGCCTGCACCGTGGCGAGCCTCGTCCTTTGCCATTTCGTGAACTGTGTCGTGGATAGCGTCAAGATTCTGAGCCTTTGCCTTCTTAGCAAGCTCGAACTTACCCTCACATGCGCCTGCCTCTGCGTCTGCACGCATTTTAAGGTTTTCCTTTGTGCTGGTTGTCAGCACCTCACCCAGCAGCTCTGCAAATCTTGATGCATGATCTGCTTCCTCGTATGCGTATCTCTTGAACGCCTCGGCAACCTCGGGGTAGCCCTCGCGCTCTGCCTGTCTTGCCATAGCAAGGTACATACCTACCTCGCAGCATTCACCTTCAAAGTTTGAACGAAGTCCCTCATATATCTCAGGGTCTACGCCCTTTGCTACGCCTACCTCGTGTACTGTAGCATACTGTACATCGCCGTCCATCTCCTTGAACTTGGACGCGGGTGCCTTACATACAGGACATTTCTCAGGCGGCTCAGTTCCCTCACAGATATAACCGCATACGGTACAGACAAATTTTTTCATTTTAACAACCTCCGTTTTTTTATTAATATCACATAGTGATACAAACATATTATTCTCCGTGCGACATACACTCGCCGCACAAGCCGTAGAAGGTAATACTATGGCTTTCTATCTTTACGCCGCAACGACTTTCAATATAGTCATACATATTTCCGTCTACAAAGCTGCGTCCGCCCGGAATATCAGTAACACTGCTGCACCTTGTACAGACAAAATGAGAGTGCTGGGACATATCGGTATCAAAATGCTCCTGTCCGCCGATAACTCCTACCGACTTGCAAAGACCCATCTGACGAAATACAGAAATGTTACGGTATACAGTCCCCAGACTCAGATCCGGTATTGTCGGCTTTAACTGCTCGTAGACCCACTCGGCAGTGGGATGGATCTTTGTTGATGCCAAGGTTTTATATATAGCCTCACGCTTTGCACTGAAGTTTCGTTTGACCGGCATATTTATCATCCCTTTAAAACGATAACAATTCTTATTTATTATTTAATATATCATAATTTTTTTGCTTTGTAAAGC
>JAHKXX010000258.1 GCA_020627425.1 bacterium | reverse complement strand
TATATGTTTTACGACTATATATATAGAAGCAGGTGATGAGTATGAAGGATAGTACGATCATAGAGATGTATTTTCAGAGAAATGAGGAGTCGATAAAGGAAACACAGACTAAATACGGCGCCTTTCTGTATAATATAGCCTACAAAATACTCTGTAACAGAAACGACTCCGAGGAGAGTGTAAATGATACATATCTGGACGCGTGGAATTCTATCCCTCCGCACAGACCTGAAAAACTATCAGCCTTTCTTGCGAAGATAACACGCAGGCGCTCTATTGATAAACTGAGGAAAAGAACAGCCGAAAAAAGAGATGAAAATATTACCGATATTTTTTCGGAACTATCCGAATGTGTCAGCAATCAGTCGATAGAAAACGAAACGGATACGATACTTCTTGCCGAGGTGTTAAACAGCTTTATCAGTCAGCTTGGCAATACCGAGCGCAGAGTGTTTCTAAGAAGATACTGGTACTCGGAAACCATAAAAGAGGTTTCAAATCACTTTGGCTTCACCGAAAGCAAAACCAAGTCCATATTATTCAGAGTCCGTAATAAGCTGAGACTGCGACTTGAGAGGGAGGGATTGCTATGAAGCCGATAGATGTTTTTTCTTCACTTACCGATATAGATGAAGAGTATATCGCCGACGCGTCATCAAAACACGATAAAAAACATAAACTGATGCTGTCTGCAGGTGTAACCGCTGCACTTGTTGCTGTGGCAGTGTCTCTTATATTAATTTCAGTAGGCAATAACGGACTTAAGAATACTGTTATAGTTTCCTCCTCTGAAACGGATCGCGGCAGCAGCAGTCAGGAAGCCTCTATGATATATGAAATATATGAAGATGAACAGACCGATTGTTATATCTATTATGTTAAGGATCATAAGCTGCAAAAAAAAGAAATAACCGTCTCTATAGCCGAGGACGGATTTTATAATGAGGTGTACAGTGTCTGGAGAGAGCTTAATGGTATCCCCCCGCAGGTACAGCTTTTGGATGTAACGGACGAAACACACGGTTCGGAGAGCACCGGAAACGGGGACGCAAATTATACTGTTTCAAAGCCCTCACTAAGAGTAAAGGTCACACGAAATATAAAAGACTTTTGTGACAGATCGGACGAGCAGCTTTTGCTGAGTTCTCTCAAGAAAACCCTTGGTAATGTCTTGTATGATACACAGGCTGAATGTGAAATAATTTTTGAATGATAAGGAGCAGGATAACCTTGAATATAAAGTCAATAGGAAAAAAGCTTTCCGAGTATTATCCTATGATATTTGCGCCGCTCATGGTCGCGGCACTTGTTTTGACGACATTTTATTTATGCGGTCAATACCCCTTTGGTGAAGGTACTATAGCTTGGTGCGATATGAACCAGCAGACTGTGCCTCTCCTTATGGATCTGAAGGATATTATGGCAGGCAGGGACGGGCTGCTCTTTAATATGCACAATGCAGGCGGTATGAATTTTTTGGGAGTTTTCTTCTTCTTTTTGTCCAGCCCCTTTTCACTGCTTGTTGCCTTTGTCAAAAAGCAGGACGTACTGCTTTTTGTGGATATTTTGTTTTTGCTGAAGCTGATGCTCAGTTCTGTTACCTCTGCATATTATTTTCAGAAGTATAAAAAGGTCAGCCGCGGAGTCTGCGTCTCTCTGGCTGTGATGTATGCGCTTTCGGGCTATGGGCTTATGTATTATCAGAATCTGATGTGGCTCGATATAGTATATATGTTTCCGCTGCTTGTATGCGGACTGGAGAATATACTGAAAAAGCAAAAAAATATTCTCTACACCGTTTCCCTTACCCTTATAGTTTTTATGAATTTTTACATAGCTGTAATGGTGGTAATATTCATACTCATCTACTATCTGGTCTTTATCTCCTCCGATAAGAAGTCCCGCAGTAAAAACACCGCCGTCAGCTTTTTCTCCGGCTCTCTTATTGCCGCGCTGTGCAGTGCTGTTGTATGGCTTACAAGCTTTTTCGGAGTTTCCTCGTCAAGCAGGCTTGGCGGATCGCTTGATAAAATAGCCGAGTCCGGCACACTTACCTCGTACAATACTATGCTGCCTATGCTGTTTTGTACGGCACTGATATTTGTCGGAGTTGCTTTTTTTATCACTTCTAAGAAAAACACAATGAAGCTTAAGGACGGTTTTTTTGTTGTGCTCGGCGTTATGCTTATACCGTTTCTCATAGATCCCATAAGCAAGGCATGGAAGCTTTCGGAGCGCTTTCCAAACCCTGCGATCTATTCTCTAATGATCTGCTCTCTGCTCATTATAGGCTTCGTTATTTTCTATGTTCTGTTCGGCAAGATCGGCTTTGACAGAAAGAGCAGCGATCTGCTTATATTTGCACTTATGCTTGTGCCGTTTGTTATAGAGCCGATAAACAAAATGTGGCATACCGGAGAATATATGTCCTTCCCCGGAAGATACGGCTTTATGACTATATTCTGCGGTCTTATGT
This sequence comes from bacterium, assembly GCA_020627425.1. Classification (GTDB taxonomy): domain Bacteria; phylum Bacillota; class Clostridia; order Oscillospirales; family Acutalibacteraceae; genus UBA1213. Next base: position 3,654 of record JAHKXX010000258.1, on the reverse strand, counting down.
GCGCGGCGGATCTTCTGTCAGAAAACAGGGCTTATCATTCAAGACTGAAAACTCCGCAGCACCTCGGTGTTGCTATCGGCTTGTTTGCGCTGGGCGGGGTATATGCGTTTATTGCGCTTAAATATACGTTGGATAATTTCAAGACCCTCACAAGATACACCGCTTCTCTGTGGGGCAGCAAGGAATCCTTTGCTGGGATAGCTGTACTGTTCGCTCTTTCGGTTTTTGTATATGCGGCGCTGATGTTATGCTATAAAAAGAAATATATAGCCCGCAGCGTGTTTTCGCTTTTGTTGCTGATGGTTTGTGCTACCGAGTGCTTTGTAAATCTACAGATATATGCCGCAAGTCCCTACAAAAACAACAAGCCCCGTACTGATGATTATATGGCGGTGACAAACCTGTGCAATAAAATAGAGGATGATTCTTTTTACCGCGTCAGATCCTCTCAAAGTACTATTGACTACAATATGATAGGCGCCCTCGGGTATAATTCCATAAGTCACTACACTTCACTTACTGATAAAAACTATATGAATACTCAGAATCTGCTCGGCTATTCCTCTGTATGGATGAAAGCAGGAAACCACGGCGGAACAAGCTTTACCGATGCACTGTATAGTATTAAGTACACTGTCAGCACCAAGAGAAGCAAGGAGTCGGTCTATAAGGATAATAAATATGCCATAAATAAGACCGACTTGTATTTTGATCTCGGTATACCTGTTACCGGCTCTGTACCCGAAGAGCTTCCCGAGAATTTGTCAAGGGCGCAGATCCAGCAGTATTTATATGACAGTCTGTTTGACGGGCAAAAAAACCTTGTATCCGAATATCAATACAGTAATATACGCTCAAAGGGTATTAGCCGCAGCAAAGGCGGCTACAAAATAAATAATGGCGCCTCTGTATACTATAGCTTTTATGTAAGCGGAACAAAGTCGCTCTATTTTGACTGCTTCGACGGCTTTTCTACTGCACTCAACGAGGATATATATAAAAGTGTAAGTATAAAGGTGAACAGCGTCACCAGAAGAACGGAATTTCCGACTCAGAACGAAAACGGTCTTCTCTATCTCGGTGATTATACGGACAGGAACGTGACGGTGCAGATAGAGTGTAGCAAGGATATTACCTGCAGCAGTTTCGGAATTTTCGGGATGGATAAACTGCAGCTGAAAAAAACCGTAAAGGAAACAAAATGCGCCTCGCTGAATGCACAGCGCGGAGTGATACAAGGCAGCTGTAAAATGGACGACGATGGCTGTTGCGTACTGTTTGTACCCTATAACGACGGAATGTATGCAAGGGTAAACGGTGCATTGACAAGACCCAAAAAGGTACTTGGCGGCTTTACCGCAATAGAGCTAAAAAAAGGGGATAACAGCATAGAGATGTTTACCGTTCCCAAGGGACTGGTTTTGGGAGTGATCCTTTCCTGTCTCGGAATAATTGCTCTTGTTATATATATCAAATTCGGTAAACACCTTCGTATAGGAAAAAAACTGAACAGCGTATGCGAATTTATAGTAAGCTTCGGATCGCTGGCGGTTCTGATAGTAGTATATCTGTTACCGCTGGTTCTGAATTTTATACACAAGGGAATAGGATAAAACAGGCGGCTGTAGCATAGTGCTGTTACAGCCGCTGTTTTTGTTTTAAAAAAATTTAAAAAATTTTTATAAAAGCGGACCTTTTTAAAGAGTTTCTGCAATTATATAAGTGAAGGTTGAAATTTCACCCAGGACAAAAAACATTTAGTTATCCGGAGGACAAAAAATGACAGACAACGAGCTTACGGCAGAGCTGCAAAAGCACAGTGAAGCTGCCCTTGAAGAAATAATGAGCCGATATATCAAATATGCTTCTACAATAGTATATAATATCTCGCGCGGAATGATGTCGCCGTCAGATTTAGAGGAAACAACAGCAGATGTGTTTATCGCTGTCTGGAATGATGCCGACAAGATAAGAATGAATTCACTAAAGGGCTTTATAGCAGCGGTCGCAAAAAACAAAGCAAAGGAAGCACTCAGAAGAATAAAGCCAAAAGGAGAGATGCTCGATATTGACGATGTAGTTATGGCTGACGAATACAGTCTTTCCGAAAGCATTGATGAAAAGGTACTGCAAAAGGATCTGAAGGACGCGCTTGACCTGTTCGGACAGCCAGACAGGGAGATACTTTTAAGGTACTATTACTATTACCAGACCGCACCGAGCATTTCGGAAAAAATGGGACTGAAGCTTGAAGCAGTCAAGTCCAAGATAAAAAGGGGAAGGACAAAGCTGAAGGCTTTCCTTAGAGAAAGGGGATACTGATATGAGAACAAACAATTTATTTGACCATATGGACAACGACATTGATAACATAGAAACCGAGTCGATCACAGAGGATACAGGCATAAACGAGGACAGAGTAAAGGAGATAGTTATGAAAAACATAGATTCCAAGAGCACAGTAAAAACCACAAGAAAAAGCAGCAAAAGAGTTCGCGCCGTACTTATAGCAGCGGCAGCAGTTCTTGCGGTGGGTACATTTACGGCATATGCTACGGGCGGCATCAATAATTTAATGGGCAACCTTATTGCCGGTGAGCCTGTAAATGGCATGTACGGCAGCGGATCCGCAACGGTAAAAAGCGATGATGTCATTATTGATTACAAGGGAGTCGCAGGCGACAAGAGGGACGCATACGCTGTATGCAGCATCACAAAGAAGGACGGCAGCGCATTTGTCACAAGTGACAAAGAGCTTATAGGTGTAGTCTCCGAGAAAGCAGACAAGGGGGAGCAGGCAGATGTTACCTGTACGCTGCCTCTTTTTAGCAAACTTACCGAGGGTCTGTTTTACGACGGACACTATCGCGGCGGCGATGTTTACTACGAGCTGAGCGACGACAACACCGTAACTGCATATGTAAGCTATCACGACAGAAACAGCAACCTGATAGGTCAGACAGTTACAGTAAAGGACGACAGTCTTGTGTTCTATTATGAGGAAGAGGTTCTCTGTGAGAGCGAAACTTATAAAAAGCTGATCGCAGACGATACCGGCAAGGGCGATAAAGAGATAGAAAAGATCTATAACGACGCCGAAAAAACTCTCACCGATAATCAGGTGATAATAGTCAGCCCGGACTTTGATCTGGTCATCGCTTCAAAGGAAAACGTAAATATAAGCTATGAAGTATCATTCCCACTGAACTATAGAGAGATTTCAAAGGACTTTGATGTAAACGGCAAAAAGGTAAAATACAGCGATACAGATATGACTATGATGTCTTTGAATGCGCTCCCCCTGTCGATCAGACTTGAAATGCAGTACAATACCAATGACCGTGATGAGCTTATAAGTATTCACAAGAATCAGGATCCAGATAGCAAAAATTCTGTTGAGATAACTTTGAAGGACGGTAAGAAGTATGTATTTGACGAGGCTCCGCTTAACACAAGCGACAACAAGGAAATCCTTGAGTATAAATACTACGAAGGCGGCAGCTTAGGAACAAAGCCTATGTGCATTGATCCCGAGCAAATAGCAAGGATCAGCTTTAACGGTACCATATTATACGATATTACAGCATAACCGGCGCATATTATAAATAGTCAAGCCTTCGTACTTACAAGGCTTGACTATTGTTTTTTGTGGAG
>JAHKXX010000257.1 GCA_020627425.1 bacterium | reverse complement strand
GTTATTCCTATTTCGCTCATACCGTAGCCGTTATGCAGAGGATAACCCAGGCCGTTTATTGTTTCAAGCGCCGAGGCTTTCAGATAACTGCCGCCGCTGATACAAAACTTAACACTGCTGCCGAAAAGTGAATTTGTTGCCTGTGACATAATTTTTTTGCTCAGTGCCGTACCGATATAAGGAAAAGCATTTTGCAGCGCCGTACAGAACCGGAGTACCTTATAAAACTTCTTTTCTGTTTTTTCGCCTTTTTTTTGGAGTTCCTTTTTTAGTTCCTTTTCTATTGTATGCCACAGCATAGGCACTGCAAATATATGGGTAACGCCGTGCTTTTTTGTGGTTTCGAGAATGGTATTCGGCGCATAGTCACTAAGAAATACCAGAGTTCTGCCATAGAAGATAAACCAGAAGTATACTGCAAACAGACCGAACACATGATAAAAAGGCAAAAACGCAAGCTGCTTAAGTTCCCCCTTATAGGTTGCCGCGAGTCGTTTGCAGCTTTTAAGTACAGGCGGTGTATTGAGTATCTGTTCACATATCTCCCTGCCCGAATAAAAGCAGACAATTGATCTGAGCGAAGTTGCGGATGTAGACAGGGCTATCTCATTTTCAAAATAACTGTCGTCAATTGTAAAACCGGCGTTGGAGCTTTCAAGGGAAGCTACATCTATATAAGAAGCCTTTAGCATACCGGGCTTTGTTGACACTATATATTTTATACCTATGCTGTCTATGGTTTTTTGCTTCAGTACAAGCGGATGGCGGCAGTTTATCAGATATGGCTTGTTGCCGCTGAGAAGCACAGCCCAGAATGCTACTATCCATTCCACACAGTTTTCGCTTTCAAGTCCCACATATTCGTGTGTTGCTCCGATCTTTTTATACAGTACGGATGCAGCAATGTATATACGGTTTTTTATCTCGCCGTAGGTATATTTTTTTATACGAAAATCCTCTGTTGTTTCGGCGAGGATGCTATCCTCACACCTGAACATTATATGAAACACGCTTTTCATATCCATATTGGAAGATATCAGCATATTGGTATTTGTATCCACATACTTTTTTAGTTTTCTTTTCATTTTCCCTTGATCTGTCCCTTAATGTGTTTTTAAGAACTCACCTATAGTATTGTCCTACTTTTCGGTGTTATTTATTCTTATATGAGAGTGTGCTCCTTCATCAAACCAGATAAGCTTTTTATCCTCAGAGCTACAGCTTGAAAACAGCTTTACACTTTTCTCCGGCAGCGAAAACTTATCCTTCCTACTGTAAAGAAAGAGAATAGGTTGTTTTATTCTCTTAACGAGTCTTATCGGTGCGTGTGTTGAAATTTTTGCCCCATGAATTCTCAGCTTCATCATAACCATATCAAGAACCGGAAACAGCGGTCTGTTATCATCCACCATATGCTGTTTATACACCTCACGAAAGGACGTATAGCAGCCCTCGGTTATCAGACCCTTTACAGAGTCGGGTGCATTTTTTTGCGACATGACCACAAGAGCGGCGCCGGTACCGAGGCAGAGGGAATGAAAATATATTTTATGAATATTCTGTTCATTTTCAAGAAAGCGTATCCATTCCCTTACGTCCGAGCCTTCCTTTGTTCCTACGGTAGTATATATGCCGTCGCTTTTTCCGTGAGCGCGCGCGTCTATTACCAGCACGTTACAGCCTGCTTTTCTATACGGCTCAGCAAAATAGTAGGAATACATCAGGCTCTCACATCTGCCGGGAAGTACAATGACACATTTATCGCTGCCGAAGTCATAGTATTCTCCGAAAAGCTTCAGACCCTCATTTTCTACAGAGACCTCTTTCATATTGTTTTTATATTTTTCTGCCCACTGACAGCCCGTATTCCACATTTGTACCTGTTCCTCATTAGTAGTATCCGAGCAGCACCGTCCCCATTTTTCCTGATCTGTTCTGACAAGTGTATGATTATATACTTTTTTTGCTATCGGAAGGGTCACAATCAGCATGGGCACCACAAGCAGCGCTATTACAGCCGCAACACACAACACAACGATTAAGACAGGATCCATATCTTTTCTCCTCAAATTAAATTCCATACTATTCTAACAGATTTCTTTACATTTTTCAACCCTGCGGCGGCGCGTGCTCGCGCTGAGCAATTCGCCCACTCGGGTGTGTGTTACCGCTGACTTTTTTGGCACGCGTACAGGTTCGGTTTATTGTACGGTGCCGTCCGCGTCGCGGCACTCAGGGTGCCGCTTGTGCTGGCGCAGTGCCTGCGCTGTCAATTCGCGCACTCGGGTGGGTGTTACCGCTGACTTTTTTGGCACGCGTACGAGTCTGGTTTATTGTACGGTACCGTCCGCATCACGCCGCACAGGGCGGCGCTTGTGCTGGCGGAGTGCTTGTGCTGTTGATTCGCGCACTCGGGTGGGTGTTACCGCTGACTTTTTTGGCACGCGTACAGGTTCGGTTTATTGTACGGTGCCGGCGGAGTTACGATAAAAATATTTTTAAAATAATCTATATAAAAAATATATTTTTTGTGGTATAATTTTATATGTAGTTTTATTGTGTCATTATTTATTTTGGTTGATGATAGTTTTAACGGAGGTGCCTCATTTGCTGAATGTATCCCATTTAACTAAGAAATATAACAGATTTGTCGCAAACGATAACCTTTCATTTATGGTAGACGACGGCGAGATCGCTGTTATCGCCGGTCCGAACGGTGCCGGTAAGTCTACCGCTATAAAATGTATAGCCGGTCTGCTCAGATTTGAGGGTGAGATAGAGATCTGCTCATATAACAACAAGTCAGTAGAGGCAAAGCGGATATTGGGGTATATTCCCGAGATACCGGCTCCTTTTGATCTGCTTACCGTCTGGGAGCATATGGAGTTTATAGCAAGAGCCTACAGGCTTTCTCCTGACTGGAAGGACAGGGCAGAGGAGCTTGTGAGTAGAATGGAGCTTACCGACAAAAAAGACAAGTTCGGCAAAGAGCTGTCAAAGGGTATGCAGCAGAAAATAAGCATATGCTGTGCTCTTTTGATAGAGCCGAGGGTCGTGCTTTTTGACGAGCCGTTTGTCGGTCTTGATCCTCACGCCATAAAAGAACTGAAGGCAATGCTTTTTGAAATGAAGGACAAGGGAATGTCCGTAATTATTTCCACCCATATGCTTGACAGTGTTCAGGAGTTCTGGGACAAGGTCTTTATTATGATGAACGGCAGAATAGAAGCCGAGCGTACACGCGCATATGTGGAGAAGAACGGAGAAAACCTTGAAGAGTTATTCTTCTCTATAACCGAAAAAAAGGAGTAGCGTTATGGGGTCTATTGTATATATGCT
>JAHKXX010000256.1 GCA_020627425.1 bacterium | reverse complement strand
CTACGGGGGCAAGACTGCATATAGTAAAGCCTATGGGCTTTGCTATAGACGATAAAAAATTAAAAAGAGCAGGACTGGATTACTGGTATCTGCTGGATATAACATATTACGAGGGACTTGATGATTTTTTCAGTAAAAATCCTGACGGCAGGTTTTACTATTTTTCTACAAAGGCTCCTCAAAAGCATACAGATATAGAATATCCGGATAATTGCTACATAGTTTTCGGCAAGGAAACAAAGGGACTTCCGGAAAAGCTGCTTTATGATAATCCGAAAACAACGGTAAGGATACCTATGATAGACGAAGCAAGAAGTCTTAATCTGTCAAACTCCGTCGCTATAGCTGCCTATGAGGTGCTGCGGCAGTGGGATTATCCAAAGCTTCTTACACACGGCAAACTAAGGGAATACAAATGGTAAATACAGGAGAGAGTTTTAAATGATAACAGTCAGCAACGTGTCAATAAATTTCAGCGGAGTTCCGCTTTTTTCCGATGTCAATCTAAAATTTACCGAGAATAACTGCTACGGTATTATAGGAGCAAACGGCGCCGGTAAATCTACATTTCTAAAGGTTATCTCAGGAGAGCTTGAGCCTACAAAGGGTGAGGTCATTGTATCCGAACATAACAGAATGTCCGTACTCAAACAGGATCATTTTGCTTTTGATGAGTATACTGTTCTTGATACGGTAATTTACGGCAATAAAAAGCTGTACGATATAATGAAGGAAAAGGACGCCATATATATGAAGGAGGACTTTTCCGAGGAGGACGGACTCAGAGCGTCAGAGCTTGAGGCAGAATTTGCCGAGCTTGACGGTTGGGAAGCAGAGAGCAACGCTTCAAAGCTTATTCAGGGTCTGGGACTTACTGATGATATTCTTTACTCACAGATGAAAACCCTGACCGGAAATGAGAAGGTAAAGGTTCTTCTTGCACAGGCACTGTTTGGTGATCCGGATATCATACTTCTTGATGAGCCTACAAATAACCTTGATATAAGGGCAATATCGTGGCTGGAGGATTTTATTCTTGATTATCAGGGTACTGTTATTGTTGTATCGCACGACAGACACTTCCTGAATACGGTATGTACTCAGATGGTAGATATTGACTACAATAAGATAAAAATGTATGTCGGCAACTATGAGTTCTGGTATGAGTCCTCTCAGCTTATGCAGGCTATGATAAAGCAGCAGAATAAGAAAACAGAGGAAAAAATCAAGGAGCTTCAGACCTTTATACAGCGGTTTTCCGCAAACAAGTCCAAATCAAAGCAGGCTACCTCAAGACGAAAGCTGCTTGATAAGCTTACCGTAGAGGAAATGCCTGCGTCCAGCCGCCGTTATCCGTTTGTAGGCTTTAATATGGATCGAGAGCTTGGCAAAGAGGTTCTGACAGTAGAGGGACTGACTAAAACAATTGACGGTGAAAAGGTCCTTGATGATCTATCCTTTCGTATAGAGCGCACCGACAAGGTGGCATTTATAAGTGATAACGAGATAGCTGTAACAGCACTCTTCGACATACTTACCGGAAATGCCGAGCCGGACAGAGGTGAATATAAATGGGGCATAAGTACCTCGCAGTCATATTTCCCAAAGGATAACACCAAATTCTTTGAAGGAAACGATATGAGCATTATTGACTGGCTGCGTCAGTATGTTACCGGAAACGACAGTACCGATACATATCTTCGCGGCTTCCTCGGCAGAATGCTGTTCTCCGGCGACGACGTATTCAAGCCTGTAAAGGTTCTCTCCGGTGGTGAAAAGGTAAGGTGTATGCTGTCCCGTATGATGATGTTCGGTGCTAACTGTCTTGTACTTGATCAGCCCACAAACCATCTTGACCTTGAGTCAATAACAGCCGTTAACAAGGGACTGACAGCATTTAAGGGCGTAGTTCTGTTTACCTCGCACGACCACGAATTCATACAGACAGTAGCAAATCGTATAATAGTCCTCGAGAAGAACGGAATCAAGGACGTAACAGAAAGCTATGATGAATACCTTGCAGAAAATATGCTGACAACAGAATGAGCTTTAATTAGTTCATTGTTAAGGGAGTGAAAGGCTATGAGCAATGCCGACAGATTTTTGAATTCATACAGGATACTTGAAGAGGAGCTAAGCAAAAAATACGATATGGATGTAAAGGCTTTCGGCAGTCCCATAGTCCGTTTTATAAATGATAAGGAGGGCAAGGACTACAAGGACAGGCTTAATCTTTGCAGAGAGATAAGAAACCTTCTGACTCATCATGCCGAATTTGACGGCGAGAGAATAATCGAGCCGTCTGACTCTATGATAGAGTTTTTGAATAGTACGATTGATTACATAAAACGTCCTCCTCTTGCCATAAACTATGCCGTAAGCTTTGAGGACATACTGAAAACCGGCTCCAATCAAAGGGCAAAAACTGTTATGCGAAAAATGCAGAGACTGGGCTTTTCACACGTTCCCGTAATTGATAACGGCGAATTTGTGGGAATTTTCAGTATAAGTACAATTTTCACCTATGCTCTCAGCAACGGACTTGCCGAGATCAACGAGGATATGCTTATTGCCGATTTCAGCGAGATCCTTCCTCCCGATAAACACGAAACAGAAAAGTTTAAGTTTATGCCCCCGGATACCACTCTGTTTACAGTAAGGACCGAGTTTGAAAAAAAGCTCCAGCGGGGAAAGAGACTGGCGGCAGTGTTCATAACCGATAACGGCTCTATCGGCGGCAGGATCCTCGGGATGTTGACGCCTGTTGATGTTATTAATATATAGAGGTAAAGGACAATGATAATACTGAATATCCACGGCTATAGGGGAGATCCTCAAAACGCCGCGTATTTCGGAGTTTTAAAAAACGGATACGACGTACATACGATGCCGCTTGACTATGACAGTGCTTTGCCCATTGAAATGCTTTCACATTTAAGGGACGAGTACGATAAAAACGGTTGCAGTGCTATAGTCGGTACCAGCCTCGGAGGCTTTTTTGCAGCCGTACTCAGCGCAGAAAAACAGTGTCGTCTTTTGCTTGTTAATCCCTGTCTGGTGCCTTTCTATACTTTGCCGTTGCTCGGTTACTCAGTTGAAGGAGCAGACAGACAGTTCACGGAAATGTTTTCAAAATTGTCAATGACAAAAAAGGAATTGACTTCAACTATAGTCGGACTAAGAGACGAGACAGTTACCACACATCACTATACACGATCAATGTTTTATAATGAAAGATATTTTGAAATAGAGGACGGTATGCACAGCGGAGCAACGCTGCCGCTGTATACAATAATCAATAAACACGGAAAAGAAATATTTGGTGAATGATATGGATAGAAAAAGAGTTACCGTCGCTATGAGCGGCGGAGTAGACAGCTCTGTAGCAGCTGCAGTACTGATGAATGACTATATAGTTTCGGGAGCAACTATGCATTTGTTTACTGATGAGGATCTGAAGCTTGACAAAAATAAAAGCAGCTGCTCTGATGAAAGTATTGCAGACGCAAAGGCGGTAGCAGAAAAGCTAAATATAGAGCATACAGTATTTGAATTTGGCAGTGATTTTAAAAGCCTTGTAATAGAGCCTTTTAATAAAGCTTATATCAACGGATTTACGCCAAACCCTTGTGTACTTTGTAACTGTGGTCTGAAGTTTGATCTGCTTCTTGAAAAAGCCATGGCAGCCGGCAGCGATCTTATCGCAACAGGACACTATGTGCAGAGCGGCTTTGATAAAAAAACCGGACGCTGGTATATAGAGAAGGGAGCAGACCCGAAAAAAGACCAGAGCTATGTCCTGTACGGACTGTCACAGTATCAGCTGTCGCATACGATTTTTCCGCTGGGCAATATGACTAAATCACAGGTACGGCAGATTGCCGAGGAATACGGCTTTGTAAATGCACAAAAATCCGAGAGTCAGGATATATGTTTTATTCCCGACGGAAATTATGCGGATTTTATAGAGAATTATACGGGGAGAAGATTTCCTGACGGAGATTTTATAGATAAGAATGGAAACAAACTGGGTACGCATAGGGGAATAATTCGCTATACCACAGGTCAGCGCCGAGGACTCGGTATCGCTCTGGGTGAACGCGCCTTTGTAATAGATAAGGATATAGTAAATAATACCGTGACTCTTGGTAAAAACGAGGATCTGTTTTCATATGAAGCGGTGGCGGATAATGTCAACTGGGTTTCTATCGAAAAGCCGCAGGAGCCTATTGAAGTCTGTGCACGGGTTCGCTACAATATGGCAGAGCAGCCGGCAATACTGTATCCAATTGAAGATGATAAAATAAAAGTAGTCTTCAAAGAAAAGCAAAGGGCAATAACACTCGGTCAGGCTGTGGTGTGCTACAGCGGAAACAGGCTATTGTGCGGGGGAAGATGCTGTAAAAAATAGTATACATTATATTTCTCTGGTTTTATGTCAGGTCAAAAAATGTTTAAAAAAATGATCTGAAATATTGAAAAAATGCAATAAAAATAATACAATAGTAATTAATGAAAAATAAACAGGTCAGTTTGTATCATTTTTAAGAAAAGCCCCGGGATCTTTTTTATACCAAAAAATGTTAACCGGTAAATTTGTGCAAAATAGAGAACTTTTGTATTGCATTACAAATTCGTAACAAAAGGATTGACAATAACCAAAAAATCGTGTATAGTTATATTGAAAATAGTGGGAATGGGTTTGTATCTTATATTATTCATTTCCGACGGTATGTTTATCGAAATTATATTTTAGTTTTGATAATATAAACTGTGGTACCTGTTTTCATCTGTTTTGCTGCTTAGCAGTGTATTTTATCTTTGTATGTAAATTCATTTACATAAATAAAAAACTTTTAGGAGATGCTATTAAAAATGGTTAAAAAGAAAATTGTTAGCTTGACAGTAGCTTCTGCTTGTGTTCTGACAGTTTGTGCATCAGCTGCATTTGTTGCAAATGCTGAAGTAGATCAGACTAAGCCGACTTACAATGTAGATACTGTTGTCAACGATGATGGCACAGCCACAACGACAGTTACCTTTACAAGGCCTGAGGATGTTGCTGCAGGTAACTTCACACTTACTTATGACACAGCAGCTCTCAAGCTCAAGAGCGCCGATAAGGGTGCAGCTGCTGATACGGCAGACAACCTTCTTGTTAACAACAGCGAAGAAGGCACAGTAAAGGCTAACTTCTACTATCTGAACGGATATGTAGAGAACACCTCAACAGAGGTTGCAGTTATTACTTATGACGTAATAGCTGAGGATATCGCAGAGGACGCTATAAAGGTAGAGGCCTTTAAGTTCTATGATATTAACTCCGCTAAGATCTGTGACGAGGCTGATCAGGAAGTAGTTTATACTCTTACTAAGCCCGAGCCTAAGATTGAGCTTGATGAGACACAGCCTTACTACACAGTAAGCACTGCCATTGCTGAGGATGGTACAGTAGTAGCTTCTGTTGTATTCGCTAACCCCGATAACGCAGCAGCAGCTTCAAACTTCTTCATCGAGTACGATCAGGATCTTCTCACTGTTGCAGATGTAACAAAGGGTAGTGTTGCTTCTGAGGCAGACACATTTACTCTCAATGATAAGGAAGCAGGTCAGTTCAGAGGAAACTTCTACTATCTTGAAGGATTTACTGATGATAAATCAACTGACGTTCTGACAATCACATTTGCTCCGATAGCTGAAGACGTAACTGCTGATCAGGTTCAGGATGCTCTGCAGCTCAGCGAGTTCAAGTTCTATGATGTAAATTCTGCTCTTATTAACGATCAGACTACACAGGCTGTAAATTACATCATAGGGGATGCCAGAGTAACAGAAGAGTCATCTGAGGAAGAAACTTCAGAGCAGTCTCAGGAAGAGTCTTCAGAGCAGTCTCAGGAAGAGTCTTCAGAGCAGTCTCAGGACGAACAGTCTCAGGAAGAGCAGTCAACTGAACAGTCAAAGGATGAGCAGTCAACCGAGCAGTCAAAGGATGAGACATCTAAGGCAGCTGACAACTCTGATACTTCAACTACCAATAACGGCGGCACAACAACTGATACAAGCACAACCGGTGGAGACGGCACAGTTCAGACCGGCGACGCTACAGCTACAACAGCTGCTATAGCAATGGTTGCTCTGTTCGCAGCAGCAGGTGCAATCGTTCTTCTTAAGGGCAAGAAAAGATCACACAACTAATTAGTGGATAATTAATACTAAAAGACCTATACCCGGGTTACCCTGTATAGGTCTTTTAGATAGTTGTTGCTAATAATAACATATTTTTTGGTTTTTTATGGTATTTGTATTGACAAATCAGTATGATTATTATATAATTAACCTATGTTATTTAATGCAATGTATGAATTGCTGTAGTTATTTACAGAGAGGAAGAATTAACGATGAATAAGTTAGTAAAGTCAATTTCAGCAGGTGCTCTTGTAGCAGTTCTGGCTGCATCTTCAGCTGTTGTTGCTTCTGCAGCAGGTATCAATGATGCTGAACAGAGGGTTCTTGATGAGCTTAACACAACTATTGATATGGCTGGCACACAGAAGGGTCTTCCGCAGGATTATATAAACTCTGCAGAAAACTATTTCAACACAATCGACCTTTCAGACGAACAGGCTGATGGTATATTAAAGGAGATCGAGGAAGTTGAGGACTATCTTGAGAGCCTCAATGTTCCGAACCTTGCTGCTATGACATATGCTCAGATCGAGACAATGGTAGCTGAGGCTCAGGATGCTCTTGATTATGTAAACCTTATAATTACGTATGAAAAGCCTGATACCTTCATTATCACTGATGCTGAATATAATCTTGTTTTCACTGCTTCTATAAAGTCACTTGACGGTCGTATAGTATATGAAAACGGTGACGTTAACGGTGACGGTGTTACTGACATCGCAGACGCACTGTTAGTTGCTCGTTATGATGCCGATCTTATAGAGCTTTCTGATGATCAGATAGCTGCCGGTGATGTTAATGGCGACGGTGTGACAGATATCGCAGATGCTCTTGCAATCGCAAGATATGATGTAGGTCTTTTGAACTAATAAAAAGTTCTTTTCGTGTCCGTTTTACGGACACGATTTTTTTACAGCAAAATGAGCAGGGCGGCTGCCCTGCTCATTTTTACTGTCTATCTGTGATCAATTACATACTTCTTTCATATGCCTCGATCATTTTTTTAACCATCTGTCCGCCTACAGAACCAGCCTGTCTGGATGTCAGGTCGCCGTTGTACCCCTGCTTAAGATTTACGCCTACTTCCCTTGACGTTCAATTACATCAAAAATCAAATGATTTTTGATGGTCAAAAACCTTTTTTCATACCTTGATGTTCAAACACATCAAAAGCTATGCAATTTTCGATGGTAAAGCATCCTGATTGAATGCCTTTTCATCTTCTCCGATCTTTCCGATAAACCGATAATAGATTTTGATATTTTGTCTATATGGAATATCGTGTGAAGCGACCGTATAGCCTTCCGGCAGTATCTTCTCGCCGACTTCAATCCTTTCAATGAATGTTCTGACAATCTCAGGCGTTAATTCATCTATATGATTGTATTGCTCGATAAGGCTAAAGAAGGCTTTGTATGCTTCATCAATCGGCATTTTTTCTGATTTTCTCCGAATCTCTTTCGCTCTCTCTTTCAAAGAGGCGGATTCTTTATTCAGCTTTTCAATCATCAAGGATAATTGTTCATCAGTGATTCTACCAAGTGCATTGTCATTGTAGAGCTTCAAGATGATGTTGTCTATATCACCTATTCTCTTTTCAATACTCTGTAGACTGTCTTTATCCTGATAAGCGTTTTTTGAACTTTCCTTGATTGCCGCGTCAATAATCTCGTCCGTGTCTTCCTTACTCAAAGAGATAAACTGATTCAGATCAGCTTTAACAATCTCAACTAAGGCAGAATACTTGATGCGCGCGCCGTGTTCACAGTGGTTGGCTGATCGCTTCGGAATATTCAGGCAAGAAAGATACCAATACTTTACTCTCTCTCCTTTATAAACAGAACCCGAAGAACATAGAGCGGAACCGCAATGCTCGCAAAAAATCAGTCCGTTAAATATGCTTTTACGCACATTGTCATAATCGTTCCAACTTTTTGTATTCATGCCCATATAATGTTGCGCAATATCATATTCCTCCTGTGTAATGAGCGGCGTATGTGTGTTATAAGTGATTGCCCATTCCTCCTGAGGAATATGGACTTTCTTTTTTGATTTTACCGAGGCTTTCTTTGTCATCCCTAAGACGGTATGTCCCAGATAAACCTGATTCTTCAAAATGCGCTTTACTGTAGTATGATTCCACCTATCGGTAGCACGGGCAGCACCTCTGTCACAGAAATTGTCGCGATACAAGACTCTGTATTTCAAGGGCGTGATAATTGCTTTGTCAGTCAGAATATTTGCGATTGCGTGAGCGGAATGCCCTTTGACAGCCAATTCGTAAATATGCTGTACAATCGGAGCTGTTTGAGGATCGGGAATTATACTTGTACGATCTTTAGGATTACGCATATAGCCAAACGGCGGACAAGCACAATATTCACCGCGTTCTCTTTTTTGCCCAAGAACCTGTTTGATTTTGCGTGAACAATCTCTCAAATAGACATCGTTCATTGCAAATTGGAACGGAGCCATCATATTGACCTTCTCAGAATCGAATCCGTCGCTGATTGCGATATAATGTATATCGTGCTCCGGAAAGAATGATTCTGCATAATAGCTTGATTCCGACATATCTCTGCCCAGACGGGACAAATCCTTAGTGATGACCGTGTTTACCAATCCGGTATCAATGTGTTTGAGCATATTCTGAAAACCCGGTCGTCTGAAATCAGAGCCAGAGAAGCCGTCATCAACAAATTCCCTAACAACTGTGATGTTGTTATCTTTGCAGTATTGCCTTATGATATTTCTTTGGTTGGCAATACTTTGTGATTCTCCTGAGTTTGCCTCTTCACGGGATAATCTCAGGTAAATATCCGCTAAAGCGACAGCAGTTTTCATTTCTTCATCTCCTTCATACTGCTGTCTACTCAACTTCACCAACAGTATATCATAAGTTTCTATTGTTATCAATTATGCGATACACTATAATCGCAAGTTAATTTTTGGAAAATAATTTCCTTAATTGTTTTCTCTCCAGTAAATACCCGATTTACGTTATAGATTCCTTTATCAATTCTATATTCTCCGTTATTCTGAACGCTACATTTTGCCCTTTCGATTACGGTATTCTCATTTTTGATTTGCATACGACCTCCAATATTCATTATCACCGTAAGTATTATTGTCAGTACAAAATGGTAATATTCAGCTATTCCCCTTATCGTCGGTTTGTTCATTCTCCATTTTTTCTATCTCATCGTCAGCCTTTGACGCTACAAAGCAGCAGCACATAACTACTACTCCGAGGAAAGCACCGACGAATAAGCCGACTATAAATCCTATCATTTGTGACTTCCTTTCTTGAATGAATTGTTATTCAGTCCCAAACCGATCATAAGCGCTGTACCGATTTTGAAAAGCGATTTGAGCTTGATGTTGCCCATTTTTCTAATGATCCTTCTTTTATCAATGGTTACAACCTGTTCCGTGAGTGCCAGCGATCTCTTATTCAGACAAGCGCTCTTTACTCTAACGTGCGTAGGAATATGTGCCTTTGTCTGTCTGGATGTGACAGGGATAACGATTGTCGTGGGACTGTATTTATTGCCTATATTGTTCTGTACAATGACAGCCGGACGAACGCCGCCCTGTTCGCTGCCATAGCCTATACCGAAATCTACTAAATAGACTTCGCCTCTGTAAACTCTCAAAATAATACCTCCGTATTATGTAGTCAGCGCGTACCCGTCATAGATACGCGCTGTTTTCTTTTTATTGCATCCATATTGAACGAACAGCTCGATTTAGGGTAGCTGTCCGTTTTGATGCTAAGTCGCAACAGAGCGCAACACAAGCGGCAATGTGATTGCTTTCCCATTAAGGACATAGTTTGCCGCGAGCTGTGTAATGATTGGCTCTGCTGTATTGCGACTTTTTGTTCGGTATTCGTTCTCAACTCCCCCGAACGGGAACACATTAGACGGTCAACGCATATTGACCTCATCAGCCTTACGGCATACTACAAGGATCTCTCATAGCCGCTCTCATTGCCTGCGACGCTTTTAACG
>JAHKXX010000255.1 GCA_020627425.1 bacterium | reverse complement strand
GTACAGCTTGAACCGATACAAGCGATCATAGCGGCAAGAAAGAGGACAGTCAGTTTTATATTACGATTTTTCATTTTGATTTTTCCTTTCTTTAGTTAATAATAATTACTCGAAGTCTTGACTGTAGGACTATATCTCATCAGCAGTTGATATTGTAATTATAGCTAAAGATAACTTAATATTTTTTTAAAAAAGACTGATTTAAATTTTTTACAAAAAACATTCCCAAAAACCATAATTATACCGGTTCGGGGAAATGATTCATCATTCGATATCAAGGATTTCCGAAAATCCGGTAACCTCAAAGACATCCATCACAGACTCGGTTACATTTCGGATAAGCATACCATTATACTCATCCATCATCTTGTATGCGCCGAGAAGCACACGAAGTCCGGCACTTGAAATGTACTCCAGTTCACCAAGATCAAATATGAGCCTCTCTACTCCGTCAAGCTCTTCATCCAGTTTATCCTCAAGATCGGGAGCAGTAAGCGTATCCAGCCTGCCGAAAAGAGCAACTGTGAGCTCACTGTCGTTTTTTGTTGTTTTTATTTACATTTATATAACCTCCGATGTATTGATATGTCTTTTATGACATGTATCACTTATTCATTTTATCATACAAATCAAAGTATATCAAGCTGTTAAAAATCAAAAATCCGGAGTTTGTAGGTCTACAATTGATATGTTACAGATGAAAAAAGAATAGCAAATAGTAAGATCCTGTGTTACAGTTAATTTACCGCAACCAACATAACAAAGGTGAACCTATTTGCCATGAATACTGTAACACAATAGATGAAGTTTCCTCAATCTCTGATCAAATATTCGGAGAAGCATGGAGTGTAGACACGCCAATTATTAGAATGGTTGGCAGTGATGAGGGATTTATCCATTTACGAGATATACTGAGATGGTGATTATAACTTAATACTGCCTTATTCTTTTGTTAAAAAGGCAGAATTAAAGAATTTTTGAATATTTTTTCTTTTCTCTTCTGATTTGTTGGACAAAGGATGCTATTATATAAAACGCCTGATGACAGTGAATTATGCAGTACCGATGTAAGACATAATATCAAGATATTCAACAGCACCGTCAAAGCTTCTGAAACAACCGGAAACCTTAGTTTTGACTTTGATGTTGCGAATATCAAAGTCAGCCTGATTGTTGTCAAAGGGAATGGAAAAGTTAGCTAAAAACAGGCAGACCTGTCCCTTGTATTTTTCTGACATCGTAACTAAAAGCGTTCCGTGTTTTCTCGGAACGCTTTTATATATCTCTTATTTATCAATGTATGGATTATGATAGCCTGTTTTATAAAGTATTCTAATATCAATAGACATAAACAGGCATACCTTCATATGAACAATCATACACCTGTTTAGCAATTTTTAACGGCAGATTTACACATCCGAGGGATCCGTTTTCAAGATAAACATCTCCTCCAAAACCCTTGTCCTGCCAGACTGCATCATGAAAACCTATGTCATAGTTAAAGGCTATCCAATAGGATACTTTTCTGTTGTAGCCTATGCCGTAAAGAAATGTATCACGAAGCTTTTCCGACACAACGAATGCACCCGTAGGAGTATCGTTTCCTGTGTTTGGATTACCTGTTATTACATCAGAGCCAAACAGAAGCTTGTTATCCTTATAGACCCACAAATACTGACGGTCAATACTGACCTCTGCATATGTAGTGCCTCGAATTTTTTCATAATCATATTTACCGGCGCGTCGGATCCACCACTTGTTACTTTCTTCGCTGTTATCGGTAAGATCTATGCTTACTGATTTTTTACCCTCAAGTATACGCGTCAGCGTTTGTCCTGCATAATCCGTATCCATTATCCATCCGGTGCTTATGTTTTGCAGTTGTATATCTTCACCGCCCGTAGTGTGAAAATTCATCATTTCAACAAAATTACTATATTTTTCGCCAAGCTTAACTGCATAATCAGAAACAGCCTCATTATTAATAGTGTATGTATATTTTTTTTCAGACCCTTTTACATTTATCCACTTAGAAAGGGTATTAATATCCAGTTTTTCAGTCTTATCAGAAATTTTAAGACTTATGACCATATCTTTGTACTCGCCGTATTTATGATACTTATTATTTATACTGTTTTCGATGTCATTACTATTAGCGTTAAGACCTCCGCCGCTGTTAGGATCTTGCTTTGGAACACAACCAATTGCTGCCGCAGAACCAAATAGCAATGAGGCAATAACAACACATATCAATCTCCTGAATTTGAACATAAATACCCTTCTTATTTCTTGATCTTTACAACGATTACTTCAAATAAACTATAAGCTACACCATTAAGTCAGTGGATTAAAGTTTTTACTACACCAAACCAGTATCATTATAATTCAAAAAAATGGTATTGTCAATGTTATGTTATACAAAACTACAACTTTTATAACCGCAAAGTATGTCCCCCACCTCTAATGCGTTGGGAGACATATATTCGCTTTGTGGGAGCCCCCCCTCAAAGCGACAGCAAGCCTACGGCTTGCCTATGCTTGTTGAAAGCAAAGCTTTTAAGTAAAAACTAAATAAGCAACATTCTGTCATTTGTTAATGCTCTTCCGGCATTTTCTTTAAATCTGTCAAGCAGATCCTGTACAGAAAGCCTATCTCTCTCCTTCCCCTTTACATCGTATATTATTCTTCCGTCCATCATCATTATAGTTCTGTTTCCAAGCTCTAAGGCGCTCTGCATATTATGAGTTACCATAAGACATGTAAGCTTATTTTCATCAACGATTTTTGTAGTAAGCTCCAGAACCTTCTCTGCTGTTTTAGGGTCAAGTGCTGCTGTATGTTCATCAAGTAGCAAAAGCTTTGGCGGATTAATGGTAGCCATCATAAGGGTAAGTGCCTGTCTTTGTCCGCCGGACAGCAAACCAACGGGATTATTCATTCTGTTCTCAAGACCCATATCAAGCTCACTGAGCTTTTCACGAAAAAACTCTCTATCGCTTTTTTTGATCCTGCTTAACCAGCCCCCTCTGCCTGCGGCAAGAGCAAGGTTCTCTTCTATAGTCATATCCGGAGCCGAACCCTTCATCGGATCTTGAAAAAGTCTGCCTATAGTCTTTGAACGCTTGTACTCAGGCATAAATGTAATATCCTTGCCGTCAAGAATAATACTGCCGCTGTCAGTCATAAACACGCCGGATATAGCGTTGAACATTGTTGATTTTCCTGCGCCGTTTGCACCTATTACCGTTATAAAATCACCGTTCTCAACGTCTAAGCTAAGCTTATCAAGTGCAAGCTTAGAGTTGACAGTTCCGGGATTAAAGGTTTTTGAAATATTATCAAGAGTCAGCATTATTTATCCTTCCTCCTTTTCTGTATTTCATTCTTCGTGCAAATTCGGGATATTTGCTCTTTATATACGGTCCTGTTATCGCCGCGATAACTATAACAGAGGATACAAGCTTCAGCATAAAGCTCGGCATATGGAAACGCAAAGCTATAGTATAAACAATTCTGAAAATGATCGCTCCGAGAATAGCTCCTACAGCCCTTTTCGGTATTTTGCCTTTTCCCATAAACGCTCCGCCTATAAGCAGGGCAGCCAAAGCAACAGTAACCATTCCGGTACCGACATCAATAGACATAGACTTTTGACTTTGTGCAAACAGACAGCCCGAAAGAGCAGTAAATGCATTTGCAATACACAGTCCGACTATAGTCGTAACAGTAGGATTGATAGACGAGGAACGAACCATATCAGGATTATTTCCGGTAGCACGAACAGCAAGACCCATTCTTGTTTTTAGAAACAATGAAAGAAAGATCGTAACTATTGTAACAGCAATAAGACCGATTATTATATCTGAGGAAAAGAAATCGAGTATTGTACTGAGTACCGAATCCTTATCTGCTCCGAAAATATCGAGAACATTATTCTTGACCGAGTCCATTACAGGCTTAAAATCCGAAAAAACCGTTTGTACACCGTTAAGATTCAACAGTGATTTGTTGCCCATAATTGCAATATTGACCGAATACAGACCTGTATTGACTATTATTCCGGCAAGAAGTGAATCAACTCCCATTTTTGTTTGAAGGATCGCCGTAATAAAGCCGGATATAATACCGGCTCCCATTGCGATCGGAATCGACAGATAAGGTTGACCCGAAATAGCCACTACAGCGCCCACTGCGGCGCCAAG
The DNA here is from genome assembly GCA_020627425.1 of bacterium. Taxonomy (GTDB): domain Bacteria; phylum Bacillota; class Clostridia; order Oscillospirales; family Acutalibacteraceae; genus UBA1213. Next base: position 2,494 of record JAHKXX010000255.1, on the reverse strand, counting down.
AGTATAACAACCGTCAGTAGACAGATCGCAGACATTCAACATTGAATAGCTGAGGAATAATGCCAGAACAGTCAGGGCGTTAAACAGCCCAAGCTCTATGGCTGTAGGCAAGGCGGAAAATAATCCAGAGAAAAAATCCATGATAAAGCTCCCCAATAAAAAGAAATATCACGAAGAAAGCTTTTTCAGGCTTTCTTCGTGGTTTTAGTGTCATTACGACTCAAAACTTGCGCTTGTTTTGGTTTCAATTATCTGAGTGCAGTGGTCTTTGAACGCAGTCTTTACCGTCTCCAAATCAAAACCAAGAGCCTGACAGGTCTCTGTATTAATAGTAGCGATACCGTTATCAAATGTTCTTACAGCCATCTCTGAAGGTTTCTTATTATCAACTGTTATCTCGCATACCATTTCAGCGGTATCTGTACCAAGAAGCTTGTAATCAACACCATAGCCAAGGAAAGCACCGTTCAGCGCAAAGGAATCAGCTCCTGCATAATGCGGTATACCTGCCTTTGTAAATATCTCGTAAATTGAAAGCTCGCTCTCCATTATCGTGTTATCTGTGGGAGTAAATACAGCGTCAACCTTGTCATCTGCAAGAGACTGTGCAGCGAGCGCTACCTCTTCTGCTGTGGTACCGGTCTGCTCTATATATTTAACACCCTTTTTGTCAAGATATTCCTTTGCTTCCTTGATAGCGCCCGTTGAAGCGTCCTGTCCGATGTCATAAAGAAGCCCTACTGTTTTTGCATCGGGATTGTTTGCGAAGATAAGATCCATAATAGATTTTGTATTAAGATAGTCCGAAGTACCGGTGATGTTTTTACCGGGCTTCTCAAGGGAATCAACAAGCTTTACAGCAACAGGATCTGATACAGCCGCAAATACAACAGGAATATCATTATCCTCTGTAGCAGCCTGCATAGCCATTGCAACGGGTGTAGCAACACCTACCATTACATCCACTTTTTCGGCTACAAAATTTGATATTATCTGATTCATTACATCCGAATCTGCATTACAATTCTCTTCGATTATCTGAAAGCTTACATTCTTTTCTTCGCCTTTCTTTGTAAGCTCTGTCTTTAAGGTATCAACTATCTGGTTAAGAGATGCGTGATCTACGTAATTGCACACACCTATCTTATAAGTTGCAGAGGTATTTGCAGAAGATGATTCAGTTTTGCTGTTACCGGAGGTTGAACCGTTAGATGTACAAGCCGCAAAGGACATAAGTGTGATTGCCGACATTACTGTTGCTAATATTTTTTTCATAATAAATGACTCCTTTAAAATATATAATAGTTTATTGATTCAGAATAGTTTGTAAAATAAGCTGCGCCATCGTTTAGTATAAAGCTTCATGTTATAATACTCCTTTTTTTCAATAAAAAAACCTGTCCCGTCAAAACAACTTTGACGGGACAGGAAACTTTCCTGTGGTGCCACCCGATCTTGACTTTAGAATAAAGCCCACTCTGTGCATACAAATAATATGCCGATCACTTTAACGATTGATCAATTCGTCTTGCATACTCCGGATATACCGTTTCCGCTCGCCCTCAGAAGTCCATTCATGCTTATCCTTATTACCACGCTCCCACCAACACGCAGCTCTCTTTGAATAAGCCAATAAGCCCTACTCACTCTTCATCATCGGTTTTAATATAATACATTCTATACCCAAAAAAAATATTTGTCAATAGTTTTTTTATAATTATTATTTTTTATCCCGGATTATTTCTATCAAAAAGTAAATTCACTCCGCCATTTTCTCCTGAGGAAAGTCGTTTTCATCAGAGATCCTGTAGCAAAGTATCATCAGGCTGTCATTCATATGAACATTCTCTACTATAACATCGTCATATCGCATAGAAATATCATAATGACTGAAATTCCAGTAATTTTTAATACCTATGGTGTGTAGCCTGTCTGCAATTTCAGGTGTGGCGGTTTTCGGAACACAGAATATTGCAACGTCTACAGAATTATCACGACAAAAGCTTTCAAGCTCCGACAGATCGGTAACAGGTATATTCCTGACAAGGGTACCAACCTTTCTTTTGTCGTTGTCAAATATTCCGATAAGATTAAAGCCCCGTTTTTCAAAGGACATATGAACGGCAACTGCCTTGCCGAGATTTCCTGCACCTATCATAATTGCCTTGTACTGATGATCAAGTCCCAAAATATGACCTATTTCAGTGTAAAGGCTCTCTACGGAGTACCCATAGCCCTGCTGTCCAAAGCCCCCGAAATTATTAAGATCCTGCCTTATCTGTGATGCCGTAAATCCCATTCTATCGGATAACTCACGCGAGGAAATACGCGTTACTCCTATGTCCATCAGTTCGCCGAGAAAGCGGTAATATCTCGGTAAACGTCTTATTACGGGAGATGAAATATTCTTATATTTATGCATTTTACCAATCACCAGCTTAATAAAATCGAAATACTATTGTTAATTATTTGTCATTCTTTCAATATATATATT
>JAHKXX010000029.1 GCA_020627425.1 bacterium | reverse complement strand
TACATGGTCAACATCGTGATTCCATTCTTGTAATGTGATATTGTAGTTCGGAGATATATACTCAAATATTTCTTTGGCTCTGTCTGAAATATTATCATCGAATACTTTTCTTCGGTATTTTACCACGAGCACAAGATGGTAATACAGCAAGAATACTGAATGTGCGTTATTATCTAATTCCATTGCTTGTATCAACTCTTTTCTTTGTTCGACTGAGTTGATGATAGCACGGATTATTATTTGTGTCAAGGAAAAAAGTCAGCCTTCCGGCTGACGGGCAATTCATCCCACCGCCTTAGAGGCGGGGGACTTCTTGCCCTTTAGGTTAAAAAACTTCCGGGTGAAACAACACTGTTTGAGATCAATCATTATAATAGGAGGTACGTGAAGCTATGTTTGTTTGTGATCATAAGACATTGAGATTATCCTTTAATAAGTTTCATAATGCAGAGGATAAAGAAAAGCCGGAGTACGGAGAGTTATGTCTTCTTGAACTTTCGGACGGAAGATTAACAGCAGGGGCATGTGCTTTCGGCGATGATGAAAAATCCGGAAAATATATTCGAGGTTTTGCCGATTCGATCGCTTTGGAGGAAGTATCAAAATGGCACACTCTCGATCGTGACGACCTTTCAAACTGTCTGGAAGAAGATATCAATTGGATAAATATCGGTGAAGAAACAGAAGATGGGTATAGCGTTCAGCTCGAAAACTTCAAGACCTTTTCGGACGGAGATCGTCCTAAAAATGAACAGTATTGCCTTCTGATCTTAACAGACGGATGTCTTTCAGCAGGAAGATGGGATGATGATATAGAAAGATTTGAAGGGTGGGGGAGTCCGAATAAGTATAGAGATGATGTCTGGGCTTGGACTGCGCTTAGCCCCGATAAATTCTCCCAACAGGAAGAAGAATGGGAAAATGAGCAGAAGCAGGAGGAGGAGCTGAACAGAAACCCGGTACTTGATCCGAAGCTGTTTAAATACGGTACTGATATTACAGATTATTATGAAAGAGCTTTAAACAAGCTTCGTGTTGATTATCCTTGGGCAACACTGACTCAAATGCTGAAGAAAACGCAGTGGGATATCGTCCCTCTCCACGGCAGATATGTTTTCGGACAGGTCAGCAAGGGCTGGCGCGGTACGACTATCGTCAATGAATGGACTGATGGTTCTACTGCTGATGAATTTATTGATTTTCTTTGTGAGTATGTTAAAGAGCCTGTTAAAAACAGCAACCCAGGAGAGAAGTTTAAATACGGTATGGATATAGAGGTGTATCTTGATAAGGCGTACAAAAACGTAAAAAGGGATTATCGCTGGCTTGATAAAAAAATGCTGAAGAAATATTGCCGCTATGCTATACAGCAGATCGACGGAGAATGGGAATTCGTAAAAGCGTACAAAGGCGACAAAGAGTATTTTATATGCGATGTCGACAGCGCTGACAGCTTTATAAAGGATGCAGAATACGCTTTTAAATCGGCGGCGCTTGATTCTAATCCCGTTGTTGCTGAATATAAAGTTAAATTCGGACGTATCGAAGTCAATGGATGGTATCTGGAAAAATATGATTTTGCCAGACGAAAGACCGGAGACTATACGGTGACTGTACAGGCAGGAGACCGTGTAACAGGCGGTACAAGAGAATTCTTTATTCCGCCGGATTGTTTTGAGACAAAGTCTTATGAAGAGTTTCTTGATCGGTATCTCGAGATCGTTCCGGGCGGAGCCTTCGGACTATATAAAAAGGATCTTCTTTCCGATACAGGGCTGAAAGAATTTCTTGGTTATTAAGTAAAGAGTGGCAAACTAACATATGGATAATCTAAGATAAGAGAGGATGTATTATGATCTATACGCTGACAATGAATCCATCCATCGACTATGTAGTGCATCTTGATTCTTTTATAAGCGGCATTACAAACCGCACGACCGGTGAAGAGTATTATGTCGGAGGAAAGGGTATAAATGTTTCGTGCATACTCACAGAGCTTGGTATACCTAATACAGCCTTGGGTTTTATCGCCGGCTTTACGGGTGACGAAATAGATAAAGGCTTATCTCAGTCGGGAATACGCTCTGACTTTATCCGCCTGAGAGACGGCATCTCAAGGATCAACATCAAGATAAAGGCTGAACGGGAAAGCGAGATTAATTGTCAGGGACCGCATATTTCCGATGATGAGTTTGACATTCTTCTTAGTAAGATCGACGCTATAAAGGACGGCGATACAATTGTTCTTGCTGGAAGTATCCCAAAGACTGTATCACAGGACGCGTACGAAAGAATACTGAAACGGCTTCAGGGAGAAAATGTACGGATAGTTGTGGACACTACGGGTAAGCTTCTTCTTGATTGTCTTAAATACCGACCGTTTCTTATTAAACCCAACCGTCAGGAGCTTTGTGAGATATTTGACCGGGAGATCAGCAGTGATGCAGAGATCGAGAAATGCGCAGAGGAGCTTTTGAAGTTGGGTGCACGAAATGTCATAGTCTCACTCGGGGGTGACGGTGCTATCCTGTTTGCCGAGAATGGTAAGTCGTACAAAACGGGTGTTCTCAGGGAAAAGGTACTAAATACAGTAGGCTCGGGTGATTCAATGGTAGCAGGCTTTATCGCAGGATATGAGCAGAAGGGTGATTACGGTTATGCACTCAGACTCGGTACTGCCTGCGGAAACGCAACGGCATTTTCAAGGGGACTTGCAACAAAAGAAAAGATCTTTGATGTTTTTTCAAAACTGTGATTTGGTAAAAACTATAGACCGGATATGATAATTTAAAATACCGCCAATAGCTGCATAGCTGTTGGCGGTATTTTAAAGCGTGACTTTTGTGAAGTCAATAGTAAAGACACACAACATGGGTGTCTATTCGGCAATTCTATATATTTCAAAAATATATATTATCTCTGTTGACAAAAAGGTTTTTGTTTGCTAATATAGTTACAGGTGTTACGTTACAGGTGTTACGAAACGCAAAAGCACAAAAGAAGGATGATATTAATGCCTCCGAAAAGCAGATATACAAAAGAACAGGTGATAATGGCAGCTCTGGAGCTTACAAGAGAAAACGGCTTTGATTCGGTCTCAGCTCGTTCTGTCGGGACAGCTCTTAAATCGTCACAGAATGTAATCTTCAGCTCATTTGAAAATATGGACGAGCTGAAGGAAGCAGTTGTGGCTGAGGCAGGACGTTTCTATATAGAGTATCAGAAAACAGCAGTTCAAGAGAGTAAGGATCCACCGTATCTTGCAGCAGGTATCGCATACATAGGTTTTGCAAACGTGGAGCCGGAGCTTTTCAGGTTGCTGTTTATGCGTGACAGATCGAAGGAGCGTTTTCATAATGATTTTAACGATTTCGATGTTATCGCAGAGCGATTGCAGGAGAGATACGGAGTATCAATTGACGAGGCAAGAGAGTTACACCTTAGAATGTGGCTGTTCGTCCACGGGATAGCGTCGGCGGTAATTACTTCATATCTGGCTTTTGATGAAGAAAAGATAAGAAGCCTGTTAAGTACGCAAATGATCGGGATGAAATATATATATATTGATGAATAAAAGGGAGTGTCACTATGCCAACAATTTTCGGAATACCGGTATTAGCGCTTATAATGCCGTGTCTCGGAACAGCATTTATGCTGTTTATGCTGATAAAATATCTTATGCGGCCAAAGGGAAACAAAAAAGACCGTTATATCATAACAAATGTACATATCATCAGCGGAGACGGGGGAGAATATTATAATCAGAATGTATTTATCAAAAACGGTCTTATAGCAGAGATATCAGGCTCTGAACTAAAGTCAAAAAATGTTCTTATTATTGACGGTAATGGAAAAACTCTTATGCCCGGAATTATAGACTGTCATACTCATATCGGCGGTATGAACTGCAAAAGCAGCGAGGATACAGACAAGCTGCTTGCTGTTGACATCGGGAGAGTATTCTCGGAGAATATTCTACCCTACGGAATAACTACCGTCAAGGATCTGGACGCTCCCATGCATTTTGTAAAGAAGCTGCAAAATGAGATAAAGGAAGGAAAAATAACGGGTCCTGAGATGCTTATTGTCGGACCGAATTTCACTACTCCGAACGGTCACCCGGCAAATACTCTCGGACGGGACTGTGAGTGGCTGAGAAACGAAATAGCAATAACTATAACAAAGCCCGAGGACGTTTCTGAGGGTATAAAAAAGCTTAAAGAGCTGGGTGTGGATTTTCTCAAATTCACCTATCAGGGCGGTGATTATCTCTACTGCGGAGAAACTGTAAGGATAGATAAGATGGACAAAGCTCTTATGCAGCAGATCATAAGAGAGGGAAGGGAAAATGGTCTTAAAACTACGGCTCATGTTTTTTATGAAGCTGACGTTCGTGAACTGTTAGAGGCAGGTATATACGGCATAGAGCACGGCATACTTGACAGAAAGCTCTCATCCGAGGATGATATAGTAAAGCTCTGGAAAGAGAGCGGTGCGCGTTTTGTTCCCACTATAAACGCAATGACCTACGAAAAAGGTGACGAGAGACTCGAAAATGCCATTCACAATCTGAAGATACTCTATGACGCAGGAATACCTATCGCTATGGGTACAGACAGTATGCTCGAGATGATGCCCGGAGATGTACAGCACAAAGAGCTGCAATACTATGTAGAAGCAGGTATTTCTCCTATGCAGGCTATAGTTCTTGCGACAAAGAATGCTGCGGAGCACCTCGGTATTTCCGAGCGCAAGGGTACTGTTGCAGTCGGAAAGGAAGCCGACCTTATCCTGCTTGGCAGCGATCCTACTAAAAATATTCAGAATACTATGGATATCAATACCGTATTCCTAAAAGGCAAGCCTGTTTATTCCGAAAAGCCTATACAAACATACGAACTGCCTGATTACAGCTACCCGGAGGATGTATCCGTCATAACGAATGTAACTATAGATGGCAATACCGAAAGAACTCTTGATGTTTCACAGATCGACTCTGACAGAAAGCTCATACACACTGTCAGAGAGAACGGCAAACTGTTATCGACAGAGGAAATAACAGTGAACGAGTGTCTTTCGGCAAACGAGTGGCATTACAGCAGACCATCCGATGATACGGATATATATGCAAAGCGTCAAAGCGGTAATATCCATATGACAGGAAAATTTAAGGGCAAGGCTCAGGACAAGAGCTTCAGGATAGGCGAGGGGTTGTGGTACCAGTTAGTTGATGAGAGCCTGTCTGATTTTGCACTTTCCGACCTTGATGAAATACTGCTGTATTCTATCGGTACAGGAGATAACCGCGGAGCTATGACTCTGAATGAGTTTGCGGCAAAGAAAGCAGGGGAGGAAACCATCACATTAAACGGCAAAAGCTATGATTGTATAAAAGTCAGCCTTGTTCTGACTATGTTCTCATGGGCGTGGACTGGAATTTACTACTATGATAAAAAGACGGGAATACTTATACAAAGCGGCGAGAAAAAAGGCGGCTCCGTTAAGGTGTCAAGCACAATACAATAACCACTCACTGTGGTGCTAAGCCGATAGCAGTAAACAAAAAATATTTCCCAAAATGATGTACCTAACATCATATTGAAGTCTGTCGTATTACCCCTGCGGCAGACTTTTTTATTGTAAACGTAAATATCTATTGCTTAATTACTAAAACAATGTTATTATAATAATATATAATAGTAATATTAGATTTTGTGGAAATATTATATTTAAACTGCTGTAATTTGGTCGGAAATAATCTCAGACCCGGATAATAAACTACTAAAAGGAGGCGCACTATGACTGACAAATCAAAGGTGATCTTCGGAAACACCATCGGCACAAAGGCTGCAAGGAAGGCAGAAAAAAGTAAGGAAAAGTATATAAGAAAATACGGAGATGACAGCGACAGGGATTACAGCGTAAAAATCGTAAAAAACTCTGTCCTGAACAAACCGCTCGGCGTATACGACATTCGTGTTGATGAGGGAGAGGGAGATATCCCCTTTGACACAGAAAAAGGTCTGATAGTCGGCAATATCCGTATGGGCTTCGGGCATTACCGTATATCCATCGCTATGGCTTCTGCCGCGAATGCACTCGGATATACACCGTACTGGATGGATCTCAATTCATTTCCCGACACGACATGTACAAAGGTAATAGGCGCCCAGAATGATCTGTACTCCACCGGCTCGCGTATATCACAGAAAAGTCGCCTGTTCAATAAACTGGTGTGGGAGCCATTGAATTATGAGGGCTTCCGTCAGCTTGAGTATAATGCCTCTGACCAGAAAAACGCCGAGCTGATGTCGACTGTTTTTAAGAATATTCCAAAGGATATACCTATGATCGGCACCCATGTATGGCCGTCACAGGCGGCAATTCATGCAGGTATGAAGTATGTAGTAAACGCAATACCCGACAACTGGCCTATGGCTCTGCACCTTGCCGAGGGCAGCGTACATACCGTACAGACCCACCAGTCCTATATGGGATACCGTATTCTGAACGGTATGCAGAAAAACAATGTACTAAAGCCTATGCCGCCCGAGAGTCTTGTATATACCGGTCATTATATCGACCACGAGCTTGTAGATAATATAGAGTCAGACTGTGACCGCAGGATAATGCGCAGACAGAGCGGCAAGCCCGTTCGTTTTCTGCTTACCATAGGAGGTGCCGGCGCCCAGAGAGAACTGTTCTGTGCTATAATAAGAAAGCTGATACCGGCTATCCGTGAAAAAAAGGTAGTTCTCTATATTAACATCGGCGATTATATACAGGTATGGGACGAGCTGTGCAGAGAGATAAAGCTCCTGCAAAGACTTTGCCGTACTTACTTTAACGACTGGAAAAAAACAGTAGAATTTGCCGAAGACGCTCTTCGGCACGAGATATACGGTATACATACCTTCTGCCACGAAAACGTTTTCGAGGCTGTTTACTGTACAAATCTTCTTATGCGCTCTTGTGATGTTCTTGTCACAAAGCCCGGTGAGCTTGCGTTTTATCCCGTTCCGAAGCTTTTCCTGCGCCGCATAGGCGGTCATGAAAAGTGGGGAGCAATACACTCTGCCGAGATGGGTGACGGCACCCTTGAGTGTGAGGATATAGAGCATACCATACAGATGCTAAAGCTCTTTGTTACGGACAAAACACTTCTTACTGATATGTGTGAGCAGATAAAGCTAAACAAAACAACGGGTCTTTATGACGGCGCTTATAACGCAGTAAAGCTTGCTCTAAAAATGCGCTCGGAAGGTCAGTCCCGACATTGATGATCGGAGACAATAAGTAGAGTAGAGAGACTTAATTGTTTCCACTTTATGCCAGCACGAGCGGCAGAATAAACAAAACTTGTACGCGTGCTGACAAGTCAGGCGGTAACACCAACTACAGTGCGCGAATTGACACCGGCGGCACGCCGGAGGAGGACAATATGAAACGCTTAACAAAAAGACAGATGAGGATATTTGCGATAGGTCAGCTTGGCTGGTCTACACTTAGCGGCATAATCAGCGCTTGGTTTGTTACCTTTTATCTGCCCACTTCAAACGACATAAAGGGCGGAGCTATACAGTATATACCGCCGGGACTCATTATCGGTGGCTTTTTGACTATACTCGGTCTTATCACTGCTTTGTCCCGTGTTTTTGACGCTGTTACAGATCCTCTTATCGCGTCGCTGTCCGATAGAAGCAAAAACAAACGCGGGCGGCGAATACCCTTTATGCAGTATGCAGCTATACCGCTGTCCGTGGTGACTGTGCTGCTGTTTTGTGCGCCGATAGAAGAGATAAGCTCGTGGAATGTAGTCTGGATCTCGATATTTATTGTACTTTTCTATCTGTTTATGACTATGTACTGTACGCCGTATAACGCTCTTATCTCTGAATTCGGCAAAACACAGGACGACCGTATGTATATTTCTACAGCTATATCACTTACATTTTTTGCAGGAACTATGCTTGCCTACACTCCGTTTGTATTCGCAGGAATGCTTCGCGGAAGCACGGGCTTTGCGTGGAGCTACAGAATATGCTTTATAGTGCTGGCAATAATCTCTTGTATCTGTATGCTCATACCGACATTCTTCCTGAATGAGAGAGAGCTTGTGGATACAAAGCCCTCAAACTCGAATATGTTCAAATCTCTGGGAGCGACCTTTAAGAATAAGAGCTTTCGTACCTTTGTTTTTTCCGATATTATGTATTGGGTAGGACTTACCCTGTTCCAGACGGGACTTCCGTTCTTTGTTAAAGTCTCTATGCAGCTTGATGAATTCTATACTATGGTATTCCTCGGCGGTATGACAGTATTATCGGCAGCGTTCTATCCCATAGTGCCAAAGCTTGTAAAAAAATTCGGTAAAAAACGCCTTGTTATCACGGGGTTTTTAGGACTTGCGCTTGCCTATGTTATCGTAGCTCTTATCGGTGTTATCGGTGTTACGGTGATCCCGGGTATAGTATACGGTATACTTATATGCGTTATCGCAGCATTTCCTATGGCGCTGCTCGGCATTATACCGCAGTCGATAGTTGCCGATGTAGCCGAGGCTGATGGCTATGAAACAGGAGAGAACCGCGAGGGTATGTTCTTCGCTGCCCGTACCTTTGCTATGAAGTTCGGTCAGTCGCTTGCGATGCTCGTATTTACATCTCTTGCGATAATAGGAACTACCCAGAATGTAAACAGCAACGATATTACTGCGTCTGTGCTCGGTATGACTATAGTCGGTTTTGTTGCAGTGGTATTCTGTTCACTCGGAGCCTTGTTCCTCAGCTTCTATAACGAAAAGAAGATTATGAAAACAATCAGTAAAAAACAGGAAGTAAAGGGTGATAGTATTGATTAGAAAGCTTGACGGCGAACGTCCCGTTTTTGTACTTGATACTGACAATACGACCTATGTTTTTTCTATTACACCCTCCGGTCACCCCGAGCACCTTTACTATGGCACGAGGATAAACATAAATGATGCTTCGGACTGCGATGTGTTCCGTGAAAAACGAGAGTTTGAAAACGGCAACAGTATTGTATATTCTCCTGAATATCCCGATGTTTTGCTCGAGGATATGTGTCTTGAATTTTCGTCTCTGGGTCACGGAGATATACGCGAGCCTTTTGTTGGAATAGTGCGCTCTGACGGCAGTAAAAGCTCTGACTTTCTGTACAGTGACTGTATTATAGACTCAGAGCCGTGCGATCTTACTACACTTCCGTGTGCCTATACCGAAGACGGCAAGGCACAGCACCTGTGCGTTGTTTTCAGGGATAATGACCCTGATCTTCTTCTTGAGCTGCACTATAGGGTATATCATGAGTGTGACGTTATAACCCGAAGCGCCCGTCTTATAAACAAAGGCGACGATGCTATATTTCTTAGCAGACTTATGAGTACTCAAATAGACCTGCCCTTCAGTGGTGTAGCAGTAACATCCTTCCATGGTGCATGGGCAAGAGAGATGAATAAGCACACAGTAACTGTTGCCTCAGGTAAATATGTTACAGAGAGCAGAACGGGTACCTCCTCAAATAGGACAAATCCGTTTTTTATGGTACATTCTCCGAACGCCGACGAGAACAGCGGCGACGTATATGGTTTTAATCTGATATACAGCGGTAATCACTATTCTGCAGTAGAAGTAAACGCCTACGGCAAAACACGGATCATCAGCGGTATACAACCCTCGGGCTTCGAGGCTTTACTCGAGGAGGGTGAAGTGTTTGAGGCACCGGAAGCCGTTATGACATATTCTTCATTCGGTTTCTCCGGACAGAGCCAAAATATGCACCGCTTTGTGCGGGAGCATATCATCAGGGGCAGCTGGAAAAACAAGGAAAGACCCGTACTTATAAACAGCTGGGAAGCGTTTTACTTTGATGTAAAGAAAAACAATATTTTATCACTTGCAAAAGCCGGGAAACAGCTTGGTACAGAGCTTTTTGTGCTTGACGACGGGTGGTTCGGCGAGAGAAACGACGATAAAAGCTCTCTCGGTGACTGGAATGTAAACACTGATAAGCTTCCCGGCGGGATAAAGGCGCTTGCCGACAGGATAAGGGATCTCGAGATGGGCTTCGGTATCTGGGTCGAGCCGGAGATGGTGAATGTAAACAGCAGGCTTTATAAAGATCACCCCGACTGGGTGATGGAGATACAAAACAGACGTCACTCCGAGGGAAGAAATCAGAGGATCCTTGATCTATCCAACCCAAAGGTGCAGGAGTATCTTATAAAAACATTGAGTGACTTATTTTCGGGCACCGATATCAGCTATGTCAAGTGGGATATGAACCGTATATTTTCCGACGTGTATTCTCCTTACCTGTCTCCGAAGCGGCAGGGCGAGGCTGCTCACCGTTATGTATGCGGCTTGTACGCCGTGATGAAGGAGCTGACAGAACGCTTTCCGGATATACTTTTTGAGGGCTGTGCCTCCGGCGGCAACAGGTTTGATCTTGGTATACTCTGTTATTTTCCGCAGATATGGGCAAGCGACAATACCGACGCCGTGTGCAGAGCTTCTATACAGGAGGGCTACAGCTTCGGCTATCCTCAGTCATGTATAGGTGCCCACGTAAGCTCGGTACCAAATCATCAGACGTTGAGAACCACTCCGCTATCTACGCGCTTTGCCGTTGCAGCGTTTGGTTTGTTGGGGTATGAATGTGACGCGCGCGACTTTACCGCTGAGCAAAAACAGCAAATATCAAAGCAGATAGAAATCTATAAAAAATGGCGCAGTGTTTTTCAGTTCGGAAGCTTTTACAGATGTCTGACGGGCAATATACACGAGTGGATATGTGTGTCCGTGGATAAAAAAAGAGCCGTTGGACTTCTTATGCAGGAGTTGACCACTCCAAACAAACAGCCGCAAAGGTTTTTCGCAAGGGGTCTTGACCCCGAGAAAAAATACCGATTCTATAATATACCCGAACGAATTGATGTAAAGCAGTTCGGCAGCCTGATAAACACTATGGCGCCAATTCACATAAAGCAGGATTCTATGCTTCACGATATTATAGCAAAGGCAGTGAAGATGAATGGTGAATCCGAGGACATAGTGACAACAGGAGAACTTCTGATGAAAACAGGCGTTGCACTAAAGCCTGCCTATTCAGGTACGGGCTTTAACGAAAATGTAAGAGTATTCCCCGATTTCTCGG
>JAHKXX010000254.1 GCA_020627425.1 bacterium | reverse complement strand
GCTGAACATCTCGACATACTGCAGTCTCATAGTGTGTACATACGAGCCGAGTGCATTCAGTCCTATTGTTATAAGGTGTCCTGCTATAAAGATGAGCACCATAAAGATCATACCGAGTGCGTTTGTACCGAGCATAGCCGATATTTTGTTAAATACCTGAGCCATAACTCCTGTGGTAAGTCCGAGAGCAAGAAGTCTCGAATAGCTCAGCAGGTCGCTGACATAGCTTGTTATATCATAAAGCGACGCCACGCCGCCAATGAGTTTTGCGAAAATGTTTTTCTTGTCTCTGCCGCCCGTCAGTATAAGTCCCACTGCACAAAGAGCCGCTATACCTGCACCGATATAGATAAGCACAGGAGTCGTAGCCATACCGACGGCAAGCACTGCAAAGCCTACAAGCATCAGCATCCAGAAGCCGGTATCAAAGAACGCCTCTGCATACTGCTTCTGTTTTATACAAACATAGAACTTACAGCCCATTCCGACAAGGATATGCACAAGTCCGAAGCCTATTGACATTATCATTATCATAAGCGCGTCCTTCTGTGTGTCAAGAATAGGCCACGGCAGCAGCTGTGCCATCGTTATTTCTTTTCCGGTTATCATACCGTAGATGACCGCAGGCGCGTCGCCGAATATAGAGCCGAACACAAGCCCCCACAGAATAGTAAATATTCCGCAGTACTGAAACAGCTTTATATTGCTCCTCATTTTTTTATCGGGCTTAAAGATCTTCAGCATAAGCGTAGTGGCTATTACCATTACAAGTCCGTAGCCCGCATCGGAAAACATCATTCCGAAGAAGAAGTAGAAGAAGAACGCCAGTATCGGCGTAGGATCTATATCCGCGTGTGAAGGCGGCGAGTACATAGTAACTATGTTTTCCGCAGGAGAAGTGAAGCTGTTGTTTTTCAGCTTTACCGGTGTTTCGTCGGTATCAGAGTCTTCACACTCCACCACGCACGGCTCAAAGCCTGCACAAAGCTCCCGGAGCCGTCCGATGTACTCGGTCGGTATATAGCCATAGAGCACAAACACATTGTCGGTCTGATCAAGCCTTGATATAACGCTGTATTTTTCTATTCTTGTGTTAAAATAATCCTCCGTATCAGAGATACTGTCGCGTTTATCGGCAAAGTCCTTTATTGCAGCTTCTGCGTCGTCGATCTTCTTTTTAAGACCCTCCAGCCGTTTTTTATAATCATCATATTTTACCGAGGGCGTTTTTGACGTAGGATTAAGTATTCCCGAAAAGCCCATAGATCTGAGGACAGACTCTGCTGTTTCCCTTTCCCTCTTCGGGGATAAAAACACTATACAGGTTATCTCAGGAGAGGAGTATACTATCTCGTACTCAAAAATAAGCCCCGGCGCCTTTTCGGCGATCTCCTCCGACAGCTCTGTCTCGTCATACTGCCTCGGCAGAGAGCCGATAATGACGGCTGTAGTGGCAGTATCGGGAGTATTCATAGGAATATCAAGGTTTTTCCAGGGCACGAGCTGAGCCATCTGGTTTCTTACTCTGACAATTTCGGCAGAGCAGTCGGCTATCTGCTTTTGCAGCTCGGTTATTTTGTTACAGACGGTCAGTATCCTTGGCGAGTTTTTTGCTATAACGCCTATCTCGTCCGGGTCGATTATGCGTCTGCCCTTAAAGCTTTTCAGCATACCGCCCTTTTGAGGACTTGCGTTATCGAGTATTTTCAGCGCCCTTTCGCACAGCTCGGCGTTTCGCTCGAAATGCTTTATCTGAGAGGTCATATCTGTCTGTGAAAATCCCTCGTTCCCGTCGCCGTCCCTTATATGTACCAGCGAACAGTTCTGTAAATGCTCAAGCAGCTTTTTCCTGTTTTTTCTAAGGGCTATTATCTTTACGCTGCTCATTTTCATTTTTGCCAAATATCATCACCACACTTTATTAGTTTCAGAGAGTACGGCTTATTTCAAAAGCTCATCTTTTACAAGCTCGTATACCCTGTCGTAGTTTTTATCGGCAG
>JAHKXX010000253.1 GCA_020627425.1 bacterium | reverse complement strand
GGGGGTGCGGACGTTATACTTATTCCCGAGATACCCTATGATATAGATATCGTTATAAATACAATAAAAGATCGTACAAAGACAGGAAAGACCTTCTCTATTCTTGCTGTTGCAGAGGGCGCTATTTCAAAGGATATAGCAAAGCTCCCGAAAAAGAAGAAGAAAGAGGCTCTCGCAAATATGATGTATCCGTCAATCTCTTATGAGATAGCCCATCAGATAGAGGAAGCAACCGGTCAGGAAACAAGAGTTACCGTACCCGGTCACTTCCAGAGAGGCGGTAGCCCCGACGCATACGACAGATTCATTACTACACGCTTCGGTGCCGCTGCTGCACAGTTTATCATAGAGGGCAAATACGGCTATATGACGGGAATGGTAGACGGCAAGATAGTTCCCGTACCGCTGAAAGAAGTAGCAGGAAAGCTGAAGGGTGTACCCGAGGACTGCGAGATAATAAAGGCTGCCAGACAAATAGGCATTTCCTTTGGTAACTGATAATAGAAATACAAAAACACACCGCCATCATATAAGGTGAGCGGTGTGTTTTTTATGTGTTTAAAGCTCTATAAGCTCCTTCGGGAAGGTGGCAAGGTTTATATAACCGTTGCCCGATACAACTACAGTGTCTTCTATCCTTACTCCGAATTCATTTGGTATATATATACCCGGCTCTACGGTAACAACCATACCGCTTCTCAGAATATAGTTGTTGTTGGGTGTTACAAACGGCATCTCGTGTATCTCCAGTCCGACTCCATGCCCGGTGGAGTGTCCGAACATACCCTCAAATCCGGCTGCGTAAATATAGTCGCGCGCTGCCGCGTCGACCGCGTGACACGTTGCTCCATCCCTTACTGCCTCAAGACCGAGCCTTTGAGCCTGTAGTACGGTGTTGTACACGCGTTTTTTCTTGTCGTCTGTTTTTCCGTAGGCAAAGGTACGGGTCATATCGCTGTGATACCCCTTGTACAGAGCGCCTATGTCGAACGTAATAAAGGAATTTGGCGTTAGCTTTTCATCACCGGGAACGCCGTGGGGCATAGAGGTCTTTTTCCCCGAGATGGTTATCAGATCGAAGGAAATACCGTCTGCGCCTTTTTTTCTCATTCTGTATTCAAGCTCAAGCGCCAGATCCTTTTCCGTTATTCTGTCATTTATCAGCTTCAGGGTCTCGCTGAGGGCTTCCTCGGTTATTCTTTGTGCTGTTCTTATGTTTTCGACCTCGTTTGCGGTCTTGATTATCCTCATACGGGCTATAAGGTTGTCAAGCTCGTTGGACTTTATAACCGCCGCCCCTGCCGAGCTGATGATTTGCTCCATATTAGCCGCTTCGTTCAAAGTAAATGCGCTTCCTTCAAGCATAACACTTCTCAGACGTTCGCATTGTATTATTTCCCTTAAGCTGTCTGACAGCTTTTTAAAGGTAACGACCTCGCACCCGCGGGCGTTCTTTTTTGCAGCCTCACTATAGCGAAAGTCTACCAGCAGATATGCCTGTTTTCGCGTTATCAGCAAATATCCGAGACTGGATACAAAGCCGGTAAAATATCTTCGGTTTTCACCCGAAATGATCAGAGCCGAGTCCGCCTTGTCCGGTAACAGCTCTGAGAGAGTTGACAGTCTTGCTTCCATGGTATCACGCTTTCTATAGTTAATGTTACATCTCGCACAGAGCCTTCAGTCCCAGATAGTAGCTCATCTTTCCGAAGCCTGCCACAGTTCCCTTGCATACGGCAGAGATAACGGAATGGTGTCGAAATTCCTCGCGCGCATATATATTGGACATATGAGTCTCTACTGTAGGTATCTGTACAGCTTCTATAGCGTCACGAAGAGCATAGCTGTAATGCGTCAGCGCACCTGCGTTTATCATGATCCCGTCCATTTTGCCGTAGGCTGAGTGGATCCTGTCTACTATATCGCCTTCATGGTTTGACTGATATATCGTCAGTTCTGCTCCAAGCTCTTCTGCCCATATCATGACCTGTTCGTTTATGCTGTCAGCAGTCTCCGTACCGTAAACATGCCTGTCGCGTATGCCGACCATATTAAGATTGGGACCGAGTAAAAAAAGTATTTTCTTCATCGTCTTAACCCACCTCTGCCGTAAAATATTTCAGTCTTATGCCTTCATCCTTTAGCGCGTGCCTGCACTCAGCCAAAAACCGCGCACAGTTGTCGCTTGGCTCGTACTTGAACGCTATCTCTATTCTGAATGATGTAAATTCCTTGTTTTCGTATATCCTGTTATACTCTTTGGTTTTTATAAAGCCGATGTAGTTGTTAAGCTTTTCCTGAAGAGCATACAGGTGGCTTTTTTCGTCTATAACAAATCCGTAGGGATCTATGATCAGCAACACAAGACAGTTGTCCTTTTCATCAATACCTATGCGGTCTACTTTATCAGTATCCTTGACTGACATTTTTTTCACTCTTTTCCTTCGTTAAAATTATCAATAGGGTACCCAAGCTGATGACGCGTACGTTTTTCCATTTTGCGCCGAAGCATTATGGTAAAGCCGTGCTCCTCTGACTGAGGCCGCAGCAGCACCGAT
>JAHKXX010000252.1 GCA_020627425.1 bacterium | reverse complement strand
GGAATAAGCATAAAACAACACGGCACTCACGGCAGGAGGAAGCTTGTAAACAGCAAAGCCGAGTACAAAGACCAACAGCACCTCGACGAGAGCAACAACAAGATATACCATCATATACTGATCTATCAGCAGGGCTCTGCTCTCATTAAAGCTATAGGTCAGATACTGCATAATGCCAAAACCGATAAGAAACGTAACGGCAAGTCCCGAAGCCATCCACGTATATACACGTCTGCTGAAGGCGGCAAGACCTTCGCCCGAATACGGGACAGTATAGCTGCCGGTGGAACCGTTATTATACTCATAGCCGTTTCCGTTAAAATTATTCATAATATCATCCTTCTTTCAAAATAGTGTCATAATTCCTGTCAAAGCATCGGGGCGCTCAGAAGCTTCTGTCCCGAAGATAGTAGGCAAGCTCTGTCAGATACCCGGTGTCGCCGTCAAAGCCCGACAAAGCCTTTACCGCGTTTTCGGTCAGTTCTCTGCACAGGCGCTTACATTCGTCTATACCCAGCAGTGATACATAGGTAGACTTGTTGTTTTCTACATCGCTGCCGACAGTTTTCCCGAGGGTCTTTGTGTCCGAGGTCATATCGAGTATATCGTCCGTTATCTGGAACGCAAGCCCTATGTTTTCGGCATAGCTTTCTGCAAAACCGAGCTTTTTATCATCCGCCCCTGCGGCTATACAGCCCATAAGGCATGCAGCCTTTATAAGTGCACCGGTCTTTTTTTCGTCCATGATCTTCAGAGTTTCTATGCCTGCTTTTTTGTTTTCGTTCTGAAGGTCTATCACCTGTCCGCCGATCATTCCGCTGTAGCCCGAGAGCCTTGCGAGTACTGCGGCTGCTTTTACGCATTTTTCACAGCCGTTAAGGCTTACAGCCTTCTCTGAAAGGACTGTTTCAAACGCAAGCGTCAGCAGTGCGTCTCCTGCAAGCAGGGCGTTTGCTTCACCGTACACCTTGTGATTCGTAGGCTTGCCGCGTCTGAGGTCGTCGTTGTCCATACATGGCAGATCGTCATGTATAAGACTATAGGTGTGTATCATCTCTATCGCAGCCGCAAAGGGCATTGCGTTTTCCGTATTGCCGGAGCACAGCCTGCAAAATTCCAGCACAAGTCTTGGGCGGATCCTCTTGCCGCCTGCCTGAAAGCTGTAGCGCATACTCTGTACCAGTATATCGGCATACTCGTCTCTCACGGGTAAAAAAGAGAGCAGCTGTGAGTCTAATATTTCTGTATTATCGTTCATTCTTTTCCCTCCTCTGTTTTTTCTATCTCGGTTATCTGTGTTATTTTCTGCTCTGCCCTTGACAGCTGTTTATAACATTCCGCAGAGAGCTTTGTACCCTCTTCAAACAGCTTTATGCTTTCGTCAAGCGGAAGCTCTCCGTTTTCAAGAAGCTCTACTATTTCCTGAAGTCTTGCTATTGATTTTTCGTAGTCGAATTTTTTTGCCACTGTTCCTCCGTCCTTTCCTCAACACGGCACGAAAGTGCTCCGTCGCGCATAACTACTTTTATATTATCCCCTGCTTTTATATTTTTTACAGAGGTCATCGTCTTACTCCCGAGCTTCACCACTGAAAAGCCTCGTCCCAGTACACTGAGGGGACTCAGCGCGTCAAGCCTTGACCCTAAATAGGTAAACTGCTCCTGTTTTTTTCTCAGGTGGTGAGTAAAGGCGAGCGTCATATCAGAGGTAACGGAATCAAGCCTTATTTTCCTGTAGCTTACATATTCATACGGCGATCTCATCACCCTGCATGAGGCAATACCGTCAAGCTGCTGCCGTCTTTTATTTATATATACTTTTATACTGTCTCCCATTCTTCTCTGAATATCTGATACAAGATACTTTATACCCTCAAGCTCCGGCGACACAAGCTCTGCACCGGCTGACGGGGTGGACGCACGCACATCGGCTGCAAAATCGCATATAGTAAAATCCGTTTCGTGTCCTACTGCGGAAACGATCGGTATATCGCTGTCATAGACAGCCCTTGCAAGCCCTTCATCGTTAAACGCCCACAAGTCCTCTATAGAGCCGCCGCCTCTGCCGATAATTATAACATCGGCGCATTTTATACGGTTAAACCGTCTTACTGCCTCTGTCAGCTGCTCTGCGGCACCCTCCCCCTGTACAAGTACGGGGCAGAGTACCACCTCTGCTATGGGATAACGGCGTTTCAGTATCCTGCATATATCCTGCAAGGCTGCACCCGTAGGAGAAGTGATAACGCCTATCCTTTTCGGAAACGCAGGCAGCGGCTTTTTGTGTTCCTCAGAGAAAAGCCCTTCCTGCGACAGCCGTTTTTTCAGCTGCTCATATGCAACGCTCAGCGCCCCTATACCGTCGGGCTGCATCTCGTCAATATACAGCTGATATGCGCCTGTCGCTTCGTACAGCGACACTCTGCCGCGAACCAGTACACTCATACCGTCCTCGGGACGAAAACGCAGATATTTTGCGCTGCCTGCAAACATCACAGCCTTTATCGCGGCTTTCTCGTCCTTCAGCGTAAGATAAATATGACCCGAGCGATAGTGGTCGGTAAGGTTCGAGATCTCACCGCGAAGATATACTGTTTTTAAATTGTATGTACCGTCCAGAATTGATTTGACATAAGCATTCAGCTGTGAAACGGTGATCACGGTCATATAAGTCACACTCACTCAAATATTATTTGTCCGTCCTGCACGTCCGGCAGATCTATACCGAGATGAAGGCACGCAGCCCTTGTAATGCAGCGCCCTCTCGGAGTACGGTTCAAAAAGCCTATCTGCATAAGGTACGGCTCTATAACATCCTCAATAGTCACAGCCTCTTCACCGATAGCCGCCGCCAGCGTTTCGAGTCCTACGGGTCCTCCGCGGTAAAACCGCACTATTGCCGTCAGCATTCGTCTGTCGTTGGAGTCAAGTCCCAGCTCGTCTATCTCCAGTCTTTCGAGCGCTGTCCTTGCGGTATCGAGTGTTATAACACCGTCGGACATGACCTGAGCAAAATCCCGGACACGCTTTAACATTCTGTTGGCTATTCGGGGAGTACCCCTTGATCGGGACGCTATCTCCAGCGCTCCGTCCGGCTCTATAGAGATACCGAGTATAGACGCACTTCTTGTTACTATTTTTGCCAGCTCCTCGGGAGAATAAAGCTCGAGTCTGAGCGTTACTCCGAAACGGTCACGCAGCGGAGCCGTCAGCTGACCTGCCCTTGTCGTTGCTCCTACAAGGGTGAAATGCGGCAGCGGCAGATGATATGACGCAGCCATCTGACCCTTTCCTGTCACTATGTCAATGGCATAATCCTCCATAGCAGGATAGAGTATCTCCTCTACTGCCCTCGATATACGGTGTATCTCGTCAATAAACAATACGTCTCCCTCGTTGAGGTTTGTCAGTATTGCCGCGAGATCCCCCGGCTTCTCTATAGCCGGTCCCGAGGTTATTCTGAAGCTTACCCCAAGCTCGTTTGCGATTATTCCCGAAAGTGTAGTCTTGCCGAGTCCCGGAGGACCGTACAGCAGAACATGGTCGAGGCTTTCATTTCGCTGCTTTGCCGCCTCAATATATATCGCGAGGTTTTCCTTTGCCTTTTCCTGTCCTATATAGTCGTCAAGCCTTCTGGGTCTGAGGGGATTTTCACTGTCGTTGTCACCCATTATTTCAGTCGGGGAAACTATTCTGTTTTCAAAATCAAGCTCTTCCATTTGTTCTCCTTATTATCAGCTTAGGAACTGTTCATCAATAACTTTTAATTTCTGCTTGTCTGATTTGCCCTGTACTGCGTTACACTCCCTCCCAATACGACAGTATTCCTTCGGTCGTGTGCCTTGTACAGAACAAATCATCCTAAGCATAAATTTTAAAACTTATTTCTTCACAGTTCCTTACTTCTTTCCTATAGCGCGAAGCGTTGCGCCGATTATCTGTTCAACAGTCATATTTTCATCAAGTCCGCTCATAAACGGAGTTACCTCGTCGGGAGTATATCCCAGTACCGCGAGGGCGGATACGGCTTTTGCTATATTCCCCACAGGCATAACGGGCGCACTGCCGTTTTCCGTGGACACAGTGTTGGTGTTTATTATACCGAGCTTTTTTACCTTGTCCTTCATCTCGAGTATTATCCTCTGGGCAAGCTTGTTGCCGACGCCCGCCGCACGCGTCAGCGCCTTTGCGTCCGAAGAACTGACCGCCACGGCAAGCTGCTCAGGTCTGAGTTCCGAGAGTATAGCCACTGCGACCTTTGCGCCTACTCCGCTGACAGAGGTCAGAAGCCTGAAGCAGTCAAGCTCTGAAGCAGACGAAAAACCGCACAGCTCCAGCGCATCCTCGCGAACTATCATATGAGTATAGAGTGTCGCCTTCTCCCCGAGGGGAGGCAGAGCCTTCATTGTATTCATAGTAGTCAGACACTTAAAGCCTACGCCGCCGCACTCTATAACGACAAAGCCCGGCTCCTGATGTATAAGAGTTCCGTTTAAGCTGTATATCATAATTTATCAATCCTTAATTCTGTTTTTTCCGTGATATTCTTTTTCGACAAAGCAAAGCTCTGCCATTCCCAAAAAAGTCTCGCCCTCAAAGCCGAGCCTTATTACATAGGGCATATAGTTTATTATCCTGTAAAAGCCTTCAAAGCCGAAGGAGGAGTCATAATAGTTCCGTATCGTTGAAAGCGCCGTGCCGTGGGTACCGATAAGTACGGTCTTGTCCCTGTAGTCAAGAAGTATTTCTTTTATACAGGAGATGTTTCTCTTCTGTACACTTCCCAGCGACTCGCCGCCCTGCTCGTGAAAGTCAAAATCCGACCAGCGTTTTTTGAACATTTCTATGCCGCTGTTTCCGCTTTCGCCTTTTTCCCTCTCGCGCAGTCTCGGGTCTGTAATGATACTCAGTCCCTGCCTGTCGGCTATCGGCGCGATAGTATCAACGCTCCTTTTATAGGGACTCGAGATCGCTGCGTCAAAGTGTATGTCACGCAGTGCCTTATATGCCTTCATACGGTCTATATTTCCCTCGTCCGACAGAGGAAAGGTCACGTCTGTGCCATAGGTATAGTCGGGCTGAGCGTGTCGCACAAAATAAAGCTCTGTCATTTTTTTGCCTCCCTCTTGTTCAGAAGATTCCGAAGTCTTGTGCCCGAGCTTTGTGCGTGGCATATAGCCATAGCCAGAGCGTCAGCCGTATCGTCGGGGCGCGGTACACTCGGCAGCTTTAGCAGCCGTCTTGTCATCTCCATGACCTGAGGCTTTTGTGCCTTACCGTAGCCTGTTACCGCAAGCTTTACCTGAAGGGGTGTATATTCGCTTATAGGCAGGTTGCTGTTTTGTGCCGCAAGCAGAGTCACTCCCCTTGCCTCGGCTACGGCAATTGCCGTTTTCTGGTTATTTTGAAAGTACAGCTTTTCTATAGCCATCTCATCGGGATCGTTTTTTATAATCACGGAAACAAGCCCCGTATATATCTGCTGTAGTCTTTTGGGGAAGGGCGTATCTGCATCGGTCGTTATCGCGCCGTAGTCTATCGGATAGTATCTGCCGGAGCTAAACTCTATCACCCCATAGCCGACTATCGCATAGCCGGGGTCTATTCCTAAGATCCGCATAAAAATTCCTGCCTTTTGTTTTATCCATATTATTACGCTTTTGTTTTTCTATTATATCATCTTTTTAGCCTGTTGACAAATAAATAAAATACGTTTATACTAAATATAATATATTTTTTTAAAAGCTATGAACGAAACGAGTAGTACGGCAAGACCTTTTAAAGAGACGGCGCGGGTGGTGAAAGCGTCGGGGGCTGTCGTATGAATATACATTCGGGAGCTTACATTCCGAGGTCTGCTGATTCAGGTTTGTACGTTTAGCGCACGTTACAGCGCAAGGAGTTTTCCTGAGTGCTGTGTTTTACAGCAAATAGAGGTGGTACCGCGGTTTATTCGCCCTCTGTCGTTTGTTCGACGGAGGGCTTTATTATTTAAAAACGGAGGAGACAAAATGGGAGTATACGAAGAGCTTGTCGAGCGTGGTCTTATCGCTCAGACAACAGACGAGGAAGGAATAAGAAAACAGGTAAACGAGGGCAAGGCTGTATTCTATATCGGCTTTGACCCCACGGCAGACAGCCTGCATGTAGGTCACTTTATGGCGCTGTGTCTTATGAAAAGACTGCAAATGGCAGGAAACAAGCCCATAGCGCTTATCGGCGGAGGTACTGCCCTTATCGGCGACCCGTCGGGCAAGACGGATATGAGAAAAATGATGACAAAGGAAACCATCGACCATAACGTAGAGTGTTTCAAAAAGCAGATGAGCCGTTTTATAGACTTTTCCGACGGCAAGGCTATGATAGTAAACAATGCCGACTGGCTGTTAAAGCTTAATTATCTTGAGCTTCTCAGAGAAGTGGGCGCATGCTTCTCTGTAAACAATATGCTGCGCGCAGAGTGCTACAAGCAGAGAATGGAAAAGGGACTCAGCTTCCTTGAGTTCAACTATATGATAATGCAGAGCTACGACTTCCTGTCGCTCTACAGAGAGTACGGCTGCGACCTGCAGTTCGGCGGCGACGACCAGTGGAGCAATATGCTCGGCGGCACAGAGCTTATCAGAAGAAAGCTCGGCAAGGACGCAAACGCTATGACGATAAACCTTCTGCTCAACTCTGAGGGCAAAAAAATGGGCAAAACAGAAAAGGGCGCCGTATGGCTCGACCCCGAAAAGACAAGCCCGTTTGACTTCTTCCAGTACTGGAGAAACGTAGCAGACAGCGACGTTATAAAGTGCCTTAAAATGCTTACCTTTGTTCCTATGGACAAAATAAGAGAATACGAAAAGCTTGAGGGCAGCGAGCTTAACACTGCAAAAGAGGTACTCGCCTTCGAACTTACAAAGCTTGTACACGGCGAGAATGAAGCTGGGAAGGCTCTCGAAGGTGCAAGGGCACTCTTTGGCAACAAGTCCGACACGGACAATATGCCCATTACAGAAATAGGCGAGGATATTTTTACAGACGGAAAAATAGGACTTATAGAGCTTTTGTTCGCAGTAAAGCTGGTACCCTCCAAGGCAGAGGCAAGAAGGCTTATACAGCAGGGCGGAATAAGCATAGACGACGAAAAGATAACCGACGTCAAGGCAGAAATAGGCACAGAGCGCTTTGACAAGGGCTATGTCGTAATAAAAAAGGGCAAGAAGGTATTTCATAAGGCTGTTCTTAATAAGTGATCGAGAGGTGCAATATGTCTGACTCTGAAAAAAGAAGCAAAAAAATAGAAGAACGCAAAAGACAGCGCGAGGCTGCTCTCGGCTTTGTGTTCGAGAGTATGTTCCGCGACGACGGCGCAGACGAGGCATTTATGGACGCCGCAGGAGCACGCGGAGAAGAGATCGGCGACTATACACGCAGCCTTGTGACGGGTATTGAAAAAAACCTCACACAGATAGACTCTCTGATAGAAGCCAATCTGAAGGGCTGGAAGAAAAACCGTATATCAAAGGTATCTCTTACGATACTCAGAATATCGGTATACGAGCTGCTGTTTGTAGAGGACGTGCCTACAAGCGTTTCCATCAACGAGGCTGTAGAGCTGGCAAAGACCTATGCCGGCGAGGGCGACGGCGCATTTGTAAACGGCGTTCTCGGCGGTGTGGCAAAAGGGCTGAAAAAGGGTGACAAATAATGTCTTATTTCCTGGGTATAGACACCAGTAACTATACTACCTCTGCTTCGCTTTATGACAGTGACAGCGGCAGCATAATAAAACAGGCAAAAAAACTGCTCCCTGTAAAAAGCGGTGAGCGCGGTCTGCGCCAGAGCGATGCAGTTTTTCACCATGTACAGCAGTTGCCCCGTATCATTGACGAGGCGGTGTCGGGCTTTGACGGAGAGCTTTCTGCCATAGGCGTTTCGAGTCGTCCGCGCGACGCCGACAACAGCTATATGCCGTGCTTTACGGTCGGTCTGTCTGCCGGGCAGACGCTTTCACGGGTACTCGGTATACCGCTTTTTACGCTTTCACACCAGTGCGGTCATATTGCTGCGGCTGTGTATTCATCCGGCAGAGAGGAGCTTTTCAGCACAGAGTTCCTTGCCTTTCACGTTTCGGGCGGTACCACGGAGGCAGTTATAGTTACTCCTGATGAGGAAAACATATTCAGCACTCAGCTTGTGGGGCAGACACTGGATCTGAACGCCGGACAGCTTATAGACCGCGTAGGGGTAATGCTGGGGCTGCCGTTTCCTTCGGGAAAATATGTAGAAGAGCTTGCAGAGAAAAATACCGAAAAAATAAACGTCCGCCCGACAATAAGGGGCTGTGACTGCTGTCTGTCGGGGGTCGAGAACATCTGTAAAAAAGCCTTCGCGGAAAACAGGAAAAAAGAATATATCTCTGCTCTTGTGCTTAAATATATAGAAAAAACCCTTGATACCATGTGCGGCAATATTATAGAGCAATACGGCAAAATGCCCGTGCTTTTTGCAGGCGGAGTTATGGCTGACAGGCTGATAAGAAAAACACTCAAAGATAAATACGGAGCACACTTTGCTGCCCCCGAGTTTTCTTCGGACAACGCTTCGGGTACGGCAATACTCGCTTCAAAAAAATACCGAAAGGAGAATAATAATGGGTAGATTATTTGGTACAGACGGCGCAAGGGGCGTCGCAAATACAGAGCTGACAATAGAGCTGGCTATGAACATAGGCAGAGCTGCTGCTATGGTGCTGACGGAAAGCTCCGGCGGCAAGCATCCGAAAATACTGATAGGCAAGGACACACGTCTGTCCTCCGATATGCTGGAGGGTGCGCTGTGTGCAGGTCTGTGCTCGGTAGGAGCAGATGTTATAACTCTCGGAGTCGTTCCTACTCCGGCTGTTGCCTTTCTTGTAAAGAAATATAACGCAAACGCAGGTATAATGATCTCGGCTTCTCACAACCCCTATGAATTCAACGGAATAAAGATATTTTCCGGAGAGGGCTACAAGCTTCCGGACGCGCTCGAGAACGAGATAGAGTCCATCGTTCTTGACAATTCAAAGCCCTACTATACCCCGACGGGCGACGGTATCGGCAGCGTTACAGTATCGGAAAGCGCGTGTGAAGACTATATATCTCATATAATAGAAACCGTCCCCGAAAGACTGGACGGAATGAAGGTAGCTATCGACTGCTCTAACGGTTCTGCGTCACGCACCGCAGGAGAGCTGTTCAAAAGACTGGGAGCTGACTGCCGTATGCTGTACGACAAGCCGGACGGCACCAATATTAACGACAACTGCGGTTCGACTCATCTTGAGAACCTGCAAAAATATGTAATGGAAAATGATGTAGAGCTTGGTATAGCCTTTGACGGTGACGCAGACAGGTGCCTTGCCGTTGACGAAAACGGCAACATAGTTGACGGCGATTTTATAATGGCTATCTGTGCTATGGATCTTTACTCAAAAAACAAGCTGTCAAGAAACGCCGTAGTAGGCACCGTAATGTCAAATATGGGCTTTGGCAAGTTCTGTGAGAGCAGCGGACTAAAGTTTATCTCTACGGATGTAGGAGACAGATATGTACTCGAGGCTATGCGCCGCGAGGGCTACAACTTCGGCGGAGAGCAGAGCGGTCACGTTATCTTCCTTGACTATGCCACGACCGGTGACGGAGAGCTTACTGCGGCACAGCTGCTGAGTATAGTTCATCGCAGAAACACAAAGCTTTCCTATATAACAAAGCTGATGAAGCAATATCCCCAGGTGCTCCTGAACGTCAGAGTGACACCGGAGGGCAAGGCAGGCTTTGCCGACAACAAGCAGATACAGCAAAAAATCTCAAGCGTGGAGGAAGCTCTCGGAGACGAGGGAAGGATCCTCGTCAGACTGTCGGGTACAGAGCCTCTCGTCAGAGTTATGCTCGAAGGTCTTGACAAAGATCTGATAACAAGACTTGCAAACGAAACAGCAGAGCTGATAAAGTCTGTACTGTAAAAAAGCGGCACACGGATAACAAAAA
Organism: bacterium; assembly: GCA_020627425.1. Classification (GTDB taxonomy): domain Bacteria; phylum Bacillota; class Clostridia; order Oscillospirales; family Acutalibacteraceae; genus UBA1213. The sequence continues at coordinate 1,613 of JAHKXX010000252.1, read as the reverse complement.
ATGAAAAAGAAATACAAAGCAATAATTTATATAATACTCTCGGCGTTCTGCTTTGCGTTTATGAATCTGTTTGTCAGGCTGTCAGGAGATCTGCCATCGTTTCAAAAATGCTTTTTCAGGAACTTTGTGGCGCTGTTTTTTGCGCTTGGTGTGTTGATAAAAAACAAGCAATCTCTTCGCTGGAAAAAAGGAAATCTTAAATTCCTTCTGCTGCGCTCTGCCGTTGGCACTCTGGGAATAGTGGGCAACTTTTATGCCATTGACCATATTCCGCTGGCGGACGCGTCAATACTTAACAAAATGTCGCCGTTTTTCGTCATCATTTTTTCCATTATACTCCTAAAGGAAAAGCTGAGTTTACTTCAGGCTGCGGCTGTATTTGTCGCATTTATAGGCACACTGTTCATAATAAAGCCAAGCTTTCAGAATGTAGAGCTTATCCCCTCTGCTATAGGGCTGCTCGGCGGAATGTGTGCCGGCTTTGCCTATACTATGGTTCGCATACTCGGCAAGAGAAACGAAAACGGCTCGCTTATCGTTTTTTTCTTCTCGACGTTTTCGTGTATTGCCACACTGCCGTTTATGCTCTTCGATTTTCATCCTATGGAGTGGTGGCAGCTGCTCACACTGCTCGGCGCAGGTCTTTCGGCTGCGGGCGGACAGTTCAGTATTACTGCGGCGTACTACAACGCGCCTGCACGCGAGATCTCTATCTACGACTACAGCCAGATAATATTCGCTACTCTCTTAGGATTTATTTTTCTAGGCGAGATGCCGGATATATTCAGCTTTATCGGCTATATAATAATAGTTGCTATGTCCCTGCTGATGTTTTTGTACAATAACGAAAAGCTGTTCTTTAAAAAGAAAAAACCGGAAAAAGAATAATTCCAAAACTCAAAAGACCCGAGCCGTGGTTTTTCCCCGGCTCGGGTCTTTTATCATTTCACTGTCACTATCATCACTGTTATTATTTAAACTCGGCAAGTCCTGCGTCATAGCGCGCTATCATAAGTGCGTCGGCTATATCTACACTTCCGTCGTGGTTTACATCTCCTGCTGACAGTTGTTTGTCACTAAGACTCATCAGTCCTGCGTCATAGCGCGCCGCCATCAGTGCGTCGGCTATATCTGCGCTGCCATCTCCGTTTACATCGCCTGTGATAACATCTCCGGTATCAGCATTTACAGTCACGATACACTCTGCACTCAGTCCGTTTTCGGTGGTTGCGGTCACTGTTGCAGTACCTGCTCCTACAGCGACTACCTTGCCGTTTTCTACGGTTACTACGTTTTCGTCAGAGCTTATCCACGCTATCGCTGTTTCGGCGCCCATCGGCTCGAGTTCGGGTACAAGCTCTGTGCTGTCGCCGATATTCAGCACTGCGCTATCGGGTATTGTTATCTTTGTCGGAGGCGTAGTGCCTGTGTCATAATCAAGCTCTACGTCAGCGGGCGTTGCTGCTGCTCCTGAATAGCTGAGCGCCTTGTCGTTTATGCGTACGATGAGTTTGCCCTTTTCCTTACTTGTTATCGTCAGCAGATATTCTCTTGCATAGAGGTCTTCCTCTTCATCATAAATCGCCTCAAGCTTGCATTCGCTTACTCCTGCT
>JAHKXX010000251.1 GCA_020627425.1 bacterium | reverse complement strand
CTGTATACTGGTGAAAATCACCCTTCAGCTCCAGTGTACCGTTTGTTATATCGTTATAGCTTGCGCCGCTGCCGTAGTAGCTCTGTATATGCATATTCCCGCCGACCGTCATATAGTCTGCTTCGTCATTCATTTTAAGAACACCAAAGGTTCTGCCGTAGGTAACAGTGCCGTTATCATTCTCTGTTACAGACTGCAGACGATAGTCGCCGTCGATTTGCAGCTTTCCGCCGTTAAGATCAAGTGTGCCGTCAGTCTGTAGATAATTTTCGCCTACTCTGAGCTCGGCGCCGTTCACATCAAGCGAACCTGATCTTTGGTAATAATTACCTCCTACAGACATTCCTATACCGTTAAGGTCTATGTTCTTACCCTGAGTGAAATCTCCTCCGACCTCTATAGAACAGTCACTGAAGGTTCCGTTGCTATGTACAAAGTCGCCTTCAACAGTCAGCGTACCGCCCGTAAGAACGACAGATCCCGTACTGTATAGATTGCCTTTTATTATCAGATGACCGCCGTCGATAATAAGTGGTTGATTCTGATAGAAATCTCCGTCGATAACACATGTAAAGTCAGACATAACAAGACCGCCGGCAACATCTCCGTCAATACTTTTGTCGGCACCTACCACAATAACGGCATTATACCATGTTCCGTCGTAGTAATACTCGCCCTCGTGACTCTCTGCCCCAGGCTCAGACACAGATGCAGGTGTGCTGATGTCTGTAAACGCTGATGCGGCAAAGCCGGCCGGAATTGCCAAACAAGCCATAAGTGCAATGACCACCAGTTTTTTTGTAAGTCCGTCCCTCATCAATAATCGCCTCTTTCTTAATTTTTCTTTAGATGATTTTTCGTACAGGATAACGCGAACATAGCAGCCAAAGCAATGTACACCATTAGTTACAGTTTTTATATACCCTAAATAATATATCTAGCTATTTTAATTATACTCTTACCATTACTGGAAGTCAAATGACAAAACGGTCGGAGTGCCACCGGCGGGTTGTTGATAAATCAAAAAGACTATGGTATAATTTAGACATATTGTAAGATTTGTAAGGAAGAATTGTAAAGGAGGTTTATATGTCTGAATCTAATATAACAAAAAAAGCTATTGCCGACGGATTTAAAGCTCTTATGACAAAGAAGAGCTTCGAGAAAATAACTATTTCCGATATAACAAACGAATGCGGGCTGAACCGTCAGACCTTTTATTATCATTTTCAGGATAAATATGAGCTGCTGAACTGGATTTTCTATAAGGAAATAATTAATGAATTGAAGGAAAACTACACAATTGATAAGTGGAGCGACGCGTTGCTTGATATGCTGATAGTGCTTAAAAAAAATGCAAGATTCTATACCAATGCACTTAATACCTCTTACAGTAATGAGTTTCGGGAGTATCTTTTCTCCGCTACGGCGCAGCTCTTCGAGGAGATACTTGACCGCGTTACTCAGGGTCTTATTTTAGAGGCAAACGATAAGAGATTTATCGCTGAGTTTATGTCCTACGGCGTCTCGGGAAGTATAATAAAATGGATACTCTCCGGTATGAAGGAAAGCCCCGAGGATATAGTAGCAAGAATGAAAAATCTGATCAATGACAGCAAAAGCGTAACTATATCCAGATACCTGCGCGAGTCTATTAACTGATAAAAATATTACATACTCATATCAAACGACAAAAACCTCGTATATCGACCGAAACGGAAGATATACGAGGTTTTTGCCGTAAAAAATAATCAACACCACTTAAGGGGCTTTATGTAATAATATTATCAAAGATCGGCGTCATCATCATCGCCGTAAGTCTCTCCATCCTTTAGCGGATATGCGCTTGTCTTGGGATATGTATGCTTAGGATCATCATCGCAGAAGGTAACAACTGCTTCATTGGGATCCAACGAAAGTGTGGAAAGATCTATTGTGATACTGTAGGTTCCGTCCTCGTTGTTTTTCATAGGAAGCTTTGCACCGGCATAGTCGTTTTTCTTGAACGGTTTAACGTATACAACATTTCCCCAATCATCGGGCTTCTTAAAGCTGATAGAAACACTCGTCTCGGATTTGCTCTCATCGGCAGCAGAGCTTTCGTCAGCAGCAGAGCTTTCAGCTTCAGTCTCTGAGCTTTCGTCCTCAGCCTCCGAGCTTTCGTCCTCAGCCTCCGAGCTTTCGTCTTCAGCCTCTGAGCTCTCGTCTTCAGCCTCTGAGCTTTCGTCCTCAGCCTCTGAGCTTTCGTCGGTTGCGTCCGTTACAGATTCTTCTGTGCCGTCATCCGCAGGCGCCGCTTCCGATGCAGCCGGAGCCGCTCCGTTTGTATACTGAACTATTGATGCGTGACATCCTGACATAAGGGCTGCTGAACCCGCACAAAGTGCAAGAGCTACAAAAATAGAAATGATTTGTCTTTTTTTCATTGGTATAACCTCCGTCTTTAAATGGTACAGAGTACCTTCATAAATATAATTATACACTTTGTAAAAAAATTTTCAATATATTTTTTAAAAATATGTTATCAGTTTATAAAAAAATTTTTGTGAATAAACAAAAAAACGTGGAAAGATCTGTTTTTCATTCAAAATAAATCGAATAGTAGTCTGTACGCTGTACAAAGCCGAGCTTTTTTGCCATGGATATCTCGCCGTCCATATTACTGTCAAAATAGACGGCACACACGCCGTGCCTTCTGAT
>JAHKXX010000250.1 GCA_020627425.1 bacterium | reverse complement strand
CAAAGATGATCTTGTTTTTTTCGACGGTAAAATCCTTTATTTCCTCACGCAGACCATCGTTATCAATGTGCCACAGCCGTAGCTTTTGACTGGACTTGCGCATATTACCGATCATCTTATTTGTTATCTCTACTTTTATAGGATCGTTGCTTACCGGCTGAAACTCTTCGCCGTTCTGATCGGTGATGGAAATATCGTAGGCGAAAAGATTGCCATCTGTATATTCCTTACTGGACTGTACATTCACCTCTGCTTTTACGGGCATCAGACCGTCCAGCGTCACCATCTCCGCTTTGCTTTTTCCCGGAAATGAACTGATAGTCTGATATTCCAGTCCGTCCGACTGCTCGGTCGTCATATTCCGGGCGGATCGTGTCAAAGCCAGAACGTCAGTCGGTGATGTTTCCAATATGAATGAGAGTATCAGCAGCATACTCATAATGGATACAAATATTTTGTTGCTTCTGATTTTTTGTATATATACTCGCTTCATCCTTACATCACTTCCTCAATCTATCTATATTTTAATATATTTAGTTCTATTCCTCTTCGCTATTCTCTGTCTCCTCCGGCAGTATCCCTCTGTATCGCAGGCAAATGAAATCAACGATCAGTGCTGCTGCGGCGATCAGTATCATAAGTCCTGTCCAGCGGTCGCGTATTACCATTATTCCCGAAAGGTCCTCCGTCATAAAGAATACGATCACAGAAATGATCAGTATAATGATCTCAAGGAATATGCCTATATGACCTTTTATGATAAAGTGACGAAGATCACTGACTGCATTTTGTTTTTCGTCTTCTTCCTGTTTCTCATAATTCTGCCCGGCTTCCTGTTCTTTGTCCATCTGCCCTTTGAGGCGGTGATACATTTTTCTGGAATAGCCGAACTGCCCGAATTTTCTGCCCATCGCCCATAACGGAATCAGTGTGAGCAGGGTACAGATCAGACACATCAGATTCAGAAATGACCATCTGCCTGTCTGAGTTGTATGCCCGGCGGCATATAGCTGCGTTGTATCGGATGAAGCTGTGTCCACGCTTGTTATACGCTGAAAAGCAATTCCGTCGGTCGCATTATCCCACGGGGCTATACTTGCGAAGAGCACGATCCTGCCGTCTGTTACCGCATTGGCACAGGTGGACATCCCGAGAATATGACCGTCGGATATATTATCCGGAATTTCGGTACGGTTGACTGAGTGCTCCTCAATATATTTTTTCAGTACAGGATAGCGGCTTTCCGAATCGGCGTCTATCTGATATACCGTATCTTCATATGCGTTTGTCCGTACACAGGCAAACACATGAATACTGTAATTACCGTGCAGGGTCTGTATGATACCGTCATTGTGCGAGGAGAAGAATTCGGGGTCAAGGTACTTTGCTATATCTCCGAACATCGCCCCATTATCCATATGATGTCCGTATATAATATTATACCAGTCGCTGAAATCCGAATTGTTTTCGGCAGCAAGATAAATCGAACCGGACGCTGTACTGTAACCGAAAATATCTTTGTTTAAATATTCCAGATTATTATCACCCTGTACGACAGGATAGTTGATATTTGTGCCGAACATCTCTATCCAGCCCACAGTATCCGGATTGATCTTTTGAAGCTCTTCAAAGCCGTTATTTGCGGCTTCATCATCCTCCTGTGCTTTTGGTCTGTATTTTAACAGGTCATAAGAAACGAATGCGGTACGGTTTGTGTAGAAAATATCATTCAGGACGTAAAGCCCCGACACCAGCATAACAGCGGCAACAAGTGCAACAAATATCATAAGCACGGTGTTTGCCCCTTTTGCAAATTGGTTAAGCCTTCTCATTTTTCTCCGCCGCCTTTAAAAGCTTTGCTTTTGTGGTTATATACTGTGCCTTCTGATCAATGCGACTACCTTTCCGTTTATTTCGGAACGCCTGACCGTTCCGAAATAGCGGCTGTCCTCTGCGCCGCCCCGCGCATCGGCAAGAATAAAATACTCATTGTCTGCAAGCACTACCGGATATTTCACAAAGCCCTCATACCGCGGCGTTGCATTATGGATATCCGGTTCGGAAACGATATGATCGTTGATGATAAGCCGGTCATCATCCGATATCTTCACGCTGTCTCCGGACACAGCAACCACTCTTCCTATGTAAGTAGTGCTGTTTTTGACAAAGACCACAGTGTCCTGTGCAAGGTAGGACTCATCCAGTCTGTAATACAGCAGGAGATCCTTTGATTTTATGTTAGGAGACATATCATCATTCGGTGCGGTAACTGCACCGATCACAAAGCCCCAAAGAAGCCACATCACTGTAATAACGATCAATAGATTCAGCAGGAGGATCTGTATCGGCGTCATCGGTGATCTGCGTTTTTCTTGTTTTTTTTTGCAGTCTTCTGCTTGTTCGGTTTTGTTTTCGCTATAGTCTGTTCCGGTTTTTTCCTCAGCTGACGGCATAGATCATAACACCTCCGGCATATATAGATAAGAAAAACACACCCAGCCGGACATACCTATCCAATTGAAATGTGCTTTTAACCGTTATTAGTTGAAAAAAACACAAAAATCCCGTATATATGTCCGAACATATGAGTTCATCCCGGCTTTGTCAACTTCTTCTCGGTACTATTCTCAAAATATATATAATCATCATTATTTAAAAATATTACACTGTTTCAAAAATATTATAATCTATAAAACTATTGTAACTTCCTTGAAACTATTATACCATACAAAGTGTTACAAAACCGTTAGATAAATCTCAATAAATAAATACAGATATGTAGAAGATGTTAGAGGATTTTTGTATAAATTTTAAGGGAACACTGAATTCTTTCAGTGTTCCCTTAATACCAATGATATTGTTCTGCAATTTCCGACGGGCTGCCCACACATTCTATTGCATCTATATCCACACTAATCTTGCCGTATTTTTTGATAATTAGGCTTTCTGCGCCTATCTTTTTCAGGCAGTTTCTCATATTCAGTACCAGCTGTCGTAGATTTACCTGTTTTTCACTATTATCTCCCCACAGTATGCCGATCAGCTCATTGTTCGTGCAAAACGCACCCTCTTTGTATATGAGATATGCAAACAACTCGATCGTCAATCCCCGTCCGAAATCAAAGGGTTTCCCGTTCGCAAACAATGCAAAGGGGCTACATTGTACTTTTAAAGGGCTTTTTACCGTTTCCAGCGGAAACCGAAGCTCCTGTAACTCACGGATAATATCCTGTTCGCACACAGGCTTTGTCAGAAAGCCGCTCGGATGCAAAGCTACTGCATCAAATACATACTCGGGATGACCGGTTACATATATGATGTTCAGTTTTTTATACTTTTCCTTCAGCATAGGTACAGCGTCTATACCGTTCATACCGGGCATTTCAATATCAAGGAAAAGGATCTGTACATCATCGCTCAAAAGCGATAACGCCTGCTTCATATTTGACGCACTCATATGAGTACCATTCGGATCAATCTTGCCCAGCATATAAAGCATAAGCTCGGTCACAGCTTGCTGGTCATCTACAGATAAAGTGATCATTCGGGGTCCTCCTGTCCTTTCTCTATTGTTATTCTTGCGGTCGTTCCGTGTTCACTGCGTATTATCTCCAGTTCTCCTATATCTATTGTCCGTAGTCTTGAGCGGACATTTTCGATACCTATTCCTCTTCTTTTTTCCTGCTGCTCGGTTATGCTGCTCTGTCCGGAGCCGTCGTCTATGATTTCGATACAGATCTTTTCATTCTTTTTGAACGCTTTGATATATACAGTCCCGCCCTGCTCATATGTTCCGATACCGTGGCGCACTGCATTTTCTACCAACGGCTGTACAGAAAGTGCCGGTATAAGGAAATCGTCACATTCAATGCTATACTCCACTTGAAGACGATCTCCGTAGTTTTCTCTTTCCAGATCGAGATATGCCTCTACATTCTCCATTTCCCTCTCAAACGAGATCATTTTTGTATCGCCTATCGCCTCGAAATGAGAGCGAAGATATTGTGAAAACTGGGTAATGCTTCTGTATAGATCAGGATAATCCCGGCATCTGGAACGAAGCGCCATAAGAGAATTATTGATGAAATGCGGCTGTATCTGAGCCATCAGCACAGCATTTTTACTCTGCTCTAAGGCAAGCTTCTTTTCAACAAGCTGTGTCTGAAGCAAGTCAAGCTCATGGAATGTCCGTACTGTAACATCCGTTTTGTGTTTTTCATAAAACAAAAATATGATAAGTGCAGTAATGGATACACAAATATTATTGAAGCTTAAATCTGAGCGTACCGTATTTATGATAAACCCTGCTAATGGTATGACAGTGGCAGTGACTATGATTTGGCGAAGAAAAATGTCCGTATTTTTTCTTTCGACAATGTAAACGAGGATTATAAACAGAAAAGAAATGATCGTTGTTATGTGCCACCATATAAACAGCGGTCCTCTTACATATCTGTTAAGTTCATCAAAGCTATACAAGGCTCCGGTAAACGGCGTAACAGCGAGCAAAAGCAGAGCAGGCACGTGCAGCAGCTGCACGGCAGATACAGTTTTTCTGAGCAATGTAAAGCCATTTTTTTCAGCGATATATTTCTTTATCAACTGTAAAAAGAAAAGTGTCTGAAATGCACCTATGACGTAGTATAGATAATCAAATATTCGTACAAGCCAATAGCTGATCACAGCATTACTTCCGGTTGATAAGATACTTATCACATTACACAGGTTGTATAGGAAAATCAAATTATAAAAAATGAGAATCTCCTTTGTGTACGGAATCTCGATATTTTTTGTCAATTCTTGTTTTGCACGCGGTTTTTTGATGATCAATGAGAAGATCATAAGCATCAAAAACACACTGTTCCATAGTTCTATCACGATCTGAATGAAGAAAGTTATTCCTATCCGATCAATTAATTCCTGCATAATACACGCTCCCGTCAATAAAGCTTCATAAGTACAAATCATAGATATACTATATGTAATCTTTATATATAATAAACAAATAGTAAATCATTTGACACAACTTATCCGCTATATTTTATTGATTTCGTTAAAGGAAATAAAAACTGTCCGGCACATATTGTTTTGTGAGCAGTTCCCAAGGAGTTCTTTCTGCCTTACCCTCGCCGCAGGTATCTATCTTATACCGGTATTTATCCTTGTAATATTTTAGCTGAGCGCCTTCACTCGTACCGTCAAGCTGACTGATATATTCGCTTCCGAGTGTAACATCAAACATCCTCATCTCTCCTCGGATTGACATGCTTCCACCTTAGTATATTCGGCTCAAATTTGAACCACTTGCAGTCGTTATAACTCAGACCGAATGTCCGTTTTACAAGCTCCAACGGATCGTATTCCGTCAGACCGAATCGTTTCAGTATCTCGTCTATATCGCCTCTGCCTCTGTCCCAGCAGCGTGTTTCAAAAAGCTCGCTGAGCAAAGCAAGATCCATGCTTTCCATCGGCGGAAAAAACTGCTTCATTTTGTCATCTGTCAGTCTTTCGATATATGCACGGTTATTCTCGATTTTTACTTTTGCCGTTATTTCGTCCTGCCAGTAAGCAACGATCTCCGTATCGTTCCACCTGCTCTGTGTGAGATCAGTCACATCAATACTGCACCCGAGTTTCTCGGCAATAGTCATAATGGTACTAAGCTGCGGAAGTATAATATGGACTTCAATTCTGCCGATAGTTGACTGGGGCATACCGCAGCGTGCTGCAAGCTCCTTCTGACTGAGTCCTAACTGTTTTCTTTTTTCTCTCAGTTTTTCCACGATTTTTGCTGTATTATCCATGCTGATCCCTCCTGACACTATAATAGCAGAAGTGCTATTAAAAAGCAAGCTTTTCGGAAAGAAGAATTACCGGAGAGCGTCACACCGGTCAAGTACGATTTATCGAATCATAATTGACTGTTTTTCGACGCCTATGTTATACTGATCATAGCAACGGGTGTTGTATACGTTTATCAGCAGAGAAAGGGAGCTGAGTACACTTAACAAGCTGTATGCTTCCGAAAAATATGAATGTAAAAACTATTGAAGAATTTCTGACGGAGCTAATGAGATGATCTGCGGTGAGGCTTACCTCATAAAGGACGGCAGCATAAAGAAAATATGTGAAAACAGGGCAGAATATAAACTTTAACATAGAAATTAATATTTCTACTATCAAGGAGTGACAAAAAGATGTTGGTACTCAAAGTTATATCAGTGACTCTTGGATTGGCATTTGCCTTGTTTGGTTATTTCATATATTTTAAGAAAAAGTATAATCTCATAAACGGCTTTGAATCGGATCTCAAAGCCGGTCGGAAGAAAGAGGACTACGCAAAACGAGTAGGATTAATAGAATTGTTGATCGGAATCACTCTCCTGATCGTTGGGATTGTGCTGATTATATTTGTTTGATATCGGAGGGAAAAGCCAATGATGCGCAAGGAACTGTTCGGCTATGTAAAAAAGAAATATAAGGCAGACCCGGAATATCTGTGGAGCCGGTTTCCTGATTATGCGATATTCCGCCACTCGGATAACAAGAAATGGTTCGGGCTTGTAATGAATGTGCGTAAAGAAAAGCTCGGGCTTGACGGTGAGGATATGGTGGATATACTTAATGTCAAGCTGTCCGACCCTCTGCTTGTGGATATGCTTATCCGGCAGCCCGGATATATGAGAGGTTATCATATCAGCCGGGGAAACTGGGTGTCGATACTGCTTGACGGGTCGGTCCCCTTTGAGGAGATCTGCGGCTGGCTGAACGAAAGCTATATGACAACAGCCTCCAGACAGAAAAAGCAGAAGGTGCGTCCGCCGAAGGAATGGATCATTCCCGCAAACCCGAAATACTATGACATAGAGAAGGCTTTTGAAAATGCCGATGAAATAGACTGGAAACAGGGGAGAGATATAAAAAAGGGCGACACCATATTTATATATGTTGGATCGCCTGTGTCTGCTATACTATATAAATGCGTGGTAACAAAAACGGATATTCCTTTTCGTTATGATGACGGGAATGTAAAAATGAACTCTCTGATGAAAATACGACTTCAGAAGAAATACGAACCTGACAGATTTACATTCAGCGTTCTGAACGATGAATTCGGCATTTATGCTGTCAGAGGACCGAGAGGTATCCCTCACAGCCTGAGCGAAGCACTTAAATAGTAGGCAGGAAATCATGTCAAGATATATAGCGTTTTATGTTGAGACACCGAACTATCAGAATAACTGTATGAGTGCCATCGGCATAACGGTAATTTAGGACAGTGCATTGTGGCTGAGTATTATTTTCTGTCGATCTGTCAACAGTTATATTCTT
>JAHKXX010000249.1 GCA_020627425.1 bacterium | reverse complement strand
AAGACAAGCCGTATCCGGGAAATTGTGCTTGTTTGAACGTCCGTCCGAAATATAGTCATTATAGAGGAACATTTCCAGCTCGTCCACACGGCGGTAAAGGAGTCCATAGTAGCAGTTGCCGCCTGCGTGATGATATGCAAGCAATTCTCTTATAAGAGCGTTTTTATTGACATAGTTAAGATCTCTGCCGGTTGTCGAACTTGAAGAGCTTATCTTCAGATAGGTGCCGCTGCAGTAGCCCACAACACCGCTCGGGGTCTTTACCTTGTACCACACGGAGTTATACTTTTGTGTGCTGACAAGTGTAAGTCTGGTTCCGTAAGGAACGGCTGTTATTATATCTGCCGAAGTAGTGGCGCCCTTTCTAATATTGAGTCCGTCGCTCGCGGTGACTGTACCTGTCATGGTGCTGTCCGAGGATACCTTTCCGTAGGAATTAAGGAGAATATCCTTTAAGTCAGAGCCGTATGTCCAGCCTGCACCGAGATTATAGGTAAATGACACCAGTGCGTCAAACTGCTGCTGGTTAAACCTTGTATTGTTATTGATGAGCATATTGTTTACCGCACTCGTAAAGGAATTGCCGTTTACTGATTTTATCAGCATTGCAAAGGCTTCCTTTTCGGTAAGGTTGTTATAGAAGGAATCCCCTGCCCACATTACCTGACCATAGCCGATAGTGGGTACATTATTTGCAAGGGTATCCGGAGTTATTTTCGGAGTAAAGCCCTCTTTTTCTCCTATAAAGGCTATCAGCTTGTCGCTTGCGCGAAGCGGCTGAAGCGCCGTGGTGGAGAAGTTTGTTTTATTGCTGACATACATAGTACATTTGCCGTCGTTACAGGTCTGCCATTTATTATCCTTGAAGGAGTATGTCGAGACGGTAAACTCGCCCGATTGCTGGGGAGTATACGAGCCTGTCCAGACATATGTATCTCCGTCTGCTACCTTAGAGGTTGCGTTTACCTCTACCTCTTTACCGCCTATATTTATCTTGAAGCATACCTTTTGTCTGGTCTTGTCGGTTATCGCAACAAGCTTTACCGCAGAGCCTTTTACTGCGCTGTTCGGTGAGCAATATGCAAATCTTGCGGACGCAGCCTCGGAAACATTTACGATACATACAGCCGAATGACCGTTGTTGTCGCAGTATCTTATAGCGGTTCTGCCGGCTTTGTGGCATACGATATAGTCGTTGCTGAAGCTTGCTATTTTGCCGTCGGCAGTAGCATATTTGCCGTTGCCGTATGCTTTTACATATATAGTCTTGCCGACGCATGCACTAACTGATGAATGTGAGAGCGACAGCGAGCCTGCGTTTACATTATTGACTGTAACCTTGCACACTGCCTTTACGGTGCCTGTGGAGTCGGAAGCGGTAACCGTAGCTGTTCCTGCTTTCAGACCGCTTACTCTGCCGTCATTTACAGAAGCAACATTCAGATCGCTTGATGACCAGCGTACGTTCAGATCATTTCTGCTCTTTGTAACAAGCAGAGTGCGGCTCTGACCTCTGTCAATAGTCATTGTAGTCTGGGAGAGCTTCAACCAATCCTGTGTATTTACCGTAACTCTGCACTTAGCGTGTATTATTCCGGTGGAGTCATATGCCTTTATCACACAGGAGCCTTTGCCGACGCCTGTTACCTTTCCGTTGCTGTCAACCTTTGCTACAGAGGTGTCATAAGATTTAAAAAATACCTTTTTGTTTGCTGTCGGGACTGTTGTAGCCTTTAGCGTAAAAGACTTTGATACCGCAATAGTTTTGGTCGTATCGGAGAGCTTTATAGAGGTATAATCGGTATTATAGACCTTTACCCTACACAGCTGGGATTTGCCTGTAGTTGTATCAAATACCGTAATGCTTGCCTCCCCCTTATCAACTCCCTTTACAAGTCCCGAGGAAGTAACCGTAGCGACTTTCTTGTTTGTGCTGACCCACGTCAGCTTGGTTGCACCATTTGCGGTAAGCTGCCATGTGTTGCCCTTTGCTATTTTTATAAGGCTATTTGAGAGTGTAAAGGAACTGCTGCTGCTCATCTGGGTAAGCTTTCCGGAGAGGTTTTCCTCCGCCGGAACGGTCACCGAAGGCTCCTTGTAGGAATTATCTACATATTCTATAGAAGCAGCCTGTACATAGCCTACTTCTCCGCTGCCAAGCTTTACCTGTACCCAGTTGTCCTCTTCATATCCGAGAACGTCCAGCCTTGCACCGTCAGTAATACTTGCCACTGTTGCTCCGCTGCTGCTCGGAATCCGTTTGAGGCTCAGACTTCCGAGAGCCTTTGCGTCTGTGATTATATCGAGATAATCCGCACTGCAGTAACCCGTTTTGTTTCCGGACTGTACCTTGAGCCAATCCGGATCCGAAGTATCGAGCACGGTAACCTGAGCGTTATCATCAAGCACCTCTATAACGCCGTAGCCCGTACCTCTTCCGGTACGAAGGTTAAGATAATCCGTCGTTCTGGCATAAATGGGCGACTGGGCAAATGCAGACATCGACGACCAGGGCAAAAGCCCCAGCGAGAGCGCCGCGCTGCAAGCAACAGCGACAGCTCCTGCCGCAAATTTCTTTATGCTTTTTTTGTTTGTATTCTTTCTGAAATATTTCCCCGTCAAAGTCACACGACCTTTCATTTTTTCATCACTGTTCCGTTTGCAGATACAATATGCTTCATCAATACTCCGAACGTAAGACACCACAATAAATAATAAAATTATTGTAACAATTATAACATATTTTTAATTATCCATCAATCGTCATTCTAAACAAACAATAAAACAAAAACACAACAAAATAGCAAAAAACCGCGTCTTTTCATGGTAATTTTCAATAATATCCGTGGCGGTTTTTTGCTGTTAAAAAATTATAATATTCTATTTTTTCAACAATTTTGTAACTAAGTTTAAAACTCTTTCACCGTATTTATCATAGAAAAGCCCGAGCGCAATATCATAAATTATAAAAGCCGCATTGTACATTACCGCAAACAGAGCAGGAAGCGAAACGCCGAAAAGCGTCATATCGGACGGCAGAGAAAACACAAAAGTCAGTATCAGATAGCCGGAGACAAGGACAGCGTTAAACAGTGAGAGCTTTATCAGAAGGCGCATGAGCCTGTATCTGAGTTTATCAACGGCTGTTTTTACAAGGGGATAATACCCGAGCAGCAGTACAAAGCTCAGAAAAGCCTCTCTGTCCATACAAAAAAGAAAGGATATGACCGAAACAACAGCAAACGCCGTAAGGGCATATTTTTTGCCGACAGTAAAATACAGTATATAAATAACCGTTCCTGCACCCGCCGCAAGCAGATACAGTCCCCCTGAAAAAAGATTTGCCGATAGCATAAGCACCGACGCCGTCGCGCACATAACTCCCGAGAAAGCAAGCTTTTTTATATCGCTCATAACTATCGTCTGCCGCAGCAGCTACAGCACTGAAAGCATGCAAGCAAACAGCAAAGATCCGACAGACAGTTGTCCCCCGAGTAATAGCTGCTTCTGTTATTATAGCCACCGTAGTAGCCCTGACGCTGCTGTCTGATATTATTGTACATTGCTGCGTACTCCGCGTTGGACGGGTCAAGTCTGCATGCTGTTGCAAAGTAATTGTTCGCTGTCTCAAGCTGCCCGTTTTTTAAATAAATAATACCCATCAGGTAATACCACTCGGCGTTTCTCTCCGTAGGCGGTACACCGCTGAGTATTCGCTCCGCAGAGGCAAAATCGCCCGAATTTATGTACACTCTTACACTGTAATAGCGTCCGTCCGGATCCTGTGCGCCGGTGCGGGTCTGACCGGCAGAGGCATAGCCGGCGCCTGCGGTGTATGAAGCGCCTTCCTTTCGCATTTTTGTAATGCGGTCATAGGCATCGTTTATCTCCTTCATCTTTTCCGATGCCGTATCGGCAAGAGGAGTGTTCGCGTATTTGTCCGGGTGATATTTTTTTGCAAGATTTCTGTATGCCTTTTTTATCTCGTCATCGGTAGCGTCAGGGGACACCCCGAGTATACGGTAGGGATCTGACAAACAAATCATTCCTTTCCCATACTGTGTTCCTTTGAAAGGACAGGATACATATCCTTTTTCTTTTCCTTCTTTTTGTGCCTGTCAAACAGGTGCTTTTTCTGTTCAAATGATAAACCATCATATACTATATTGTCAAGTATCGCGCGAAAGTCCGAAAACGTCAGCAGATCGTAGGCAAGCACAAGCTGTGAGGCGGTCATATTTAAAACGCTGTTACAGTAGTCCATGGTTTTATTTATATCTCCGTCATGGTGCTTTATGAATGGGTTAAAGCTTTTGCTCTTTATATCCTTGCTGAGATCGTCCGCAGCGTCCATAAGGTATATCCATCTGCCGAGGTAATAGCCGAAAACCGAGAGCACTTTTTTCTGAGACTCGTCGTCTGTCATAAGAGCACATATCTGCGATACGGCTTTTGCGGTGGGGTCTGATGCAGAGTCTATATCGGCGTGCGTTTTTTCTGCTTCGCTCTGGGCAGTCATAAGCTCCTTAGCTATTTTTTCTATTTCGGGATAGTCTCGCTTTGCCCTGTTGTGGCTGCGCAGGAAAAACAGCCGCGCAATACGGGCTGCCGTTTTTTTAAAAAATTCGGAGTCCTCTATAGTATCCTGAAACTTATAGTAGGTCATGATCACCGTAACGGCTGAGGCAAACCGAAGGCTGTCGTTTTCGCAGTTACAAAACATACATTTTTTAAAGGGATCAAAAACACAGCGCCCCCGGGACACACACGGTCTGTCGGAGGATACAGCCATATTCAGCATAGCAAGAGCCGTACAGTCATAGCTGAGCGCAATACGGTTTATTATACCGTAGTCCTTGCCGAGGTGCTTGCATAGTCCGCAGTAAACACTTCTGTACAGCTCGTATTCTCTCATTTTCAGATCGTCATAATACGGTCTGATATATCCGAACAAGGCTTTGTCACCTCTGTTTTCCTAAAGATATTTTTTCAGGTAGGCTCCGGTGTAGGAGGCTTCGTTTTTTGCTACCTGCTCGGGGGTACCGGTGGCGATGACAGTACCGCCTCCGTCGCCGCCCTCGGGTCCGAGGTCGATTATATGATCGGCTGTTTTTATCAGGTCAAGGTTGTGCTCTATTACCACAACGGTATTTCCCAGATCCACAAGCTTCTGAAGAACGTCAACAAGCCTGTGTACATCGGCAATATGAAGTCCCGTTGTCGGCTCGTCAAGTATATACATCGTCCTGCCTGTAGAGCGCTTTGAAAGCTCGGTGGCAAGCTTTATTCTCTGAGCCTCGCCGCCCGAAAGAGTGGTCGAGGGCTGTCCTATTTTAATATATCCCAGACCGACATCGCACAGGGTCTTCAGCTTTGTGTATATCTTCGGATGATTTTCAAAGAATGTACAGCCCTCCTCGGCTGTCATCTCGAGGACATCATAAATGTTTTTTCCCTTGTATCTTACCTCCAGCGTCTCGCGGTTATAGCGCCTTCCGGAGCAGACCTCGCAGGGAACATAGACATCGGGAAGAAAATGCATCTCTATCTTCTTTATGCCGTCGCCCTGACAAGCCTCGCACCTGCCTCCCTTTACATTAAAGCTGAATCTGCCCGAGGAAAAGCCCTTCATCTTGGCTTCGTTTGTCTGTGAGAACAGCTCTCTTATATCGGTAAAGACTCCTGTATAGGTTGCCGGGTTTGAGCGCGGTGTACGGCCTATAGGAGACTGATTTATATCTATGACCTTGTCAAGCTCTTCTATGCCGGTTATTTTTTTGCAGTTAACGGGCAGCGGTCGTGCACCGTTAAGCTCACTTGCAAGCTTTTTATAGAGTATCTCGTTTATCAGGGACGATTTTCCGGAGCCTGACACTCCGGTAACACACACAAACTCCCCAAGCGGTATAGAGACGTTTATATTTTTCAGGTTATTCTGTTTTGCGCCGATTATACCCAGAGTCTTTCCCGTGCCATTTCGTCTGGTCTCGGGTACAGGGATATATCTTTCACGGCTAAGATACTGACCCGTTACAGACCGGGGGCAAGCCTTTATATCATCTATACTGCCCTCCGCCACAAGCTCTCCCCCGTGTACTCCGGCACCGGGTCCTATGTCTATAATATGGTCTGCGGCATACATAGTGTCCTCGTCGTGCTCTACTACGATAACGGTATTTCCGAGGTCACGCAGATTTTTCAGTGTTGCTATAAGCTTGTCGTTATCCCTCTGGTGAAGTCCTATACTCGGCTCGTCAAGTATATAAAGTACACCGGAGAGTGACGAACCTATCTGGGTAGCAAGTCTTATACGTTGGCTTTCGCCGCCGGACAGAGTGCCTGCGGAGCGCGAAAGCGTCAGATAGGAAAGTCCGACGCTGTTCAAAAAATTGAGTCTGCTGTCAATCTCCTTTGTGATAGCTCCGGCTATCATCGACTCTCGCGAGGTGAGGCTGGTATTCCTTGTAAAGTTCAGCGCCTTTTCGACAGACATATCGCAAAACTCGCTTATATTCATGCCTCCCACTGTCACCGCAAGACTCTCCGGAGACAGCCTTCTGCCCTTGCAGGCATCACACGGCACCGCAGACATATAGCTCTCTATCTCTGCCTTTACCCAACTGCTCTGAGTCTCACGGAAACGGCGCTCGAGGTTATTGATAATACCCTCAAATTCCGTATTATAGGTACCGGAGCCGTACTCGTTTCTTCTGTGTATCGTTATTTTTTCTCCCTTTGTACCGTACAGAAGTATATCGACTATCTCCTCAGGGAGATCTTTTATCGGTGTGTCAAGGGAAAAGTTATACTTTTTGGACAAAGCCTCGAAGTATAGTGTTGCTATCGTGCTGCCTTCCATAGCCCAGCCGCTGCCCTTTATAGCGCCCTGTCTTACTGATCTTGTTCTATCCGGGATAATGCGGTCAACGTCTATTTTCATAAACACACCGAGGCCTGTACACTTCTTGCAGGCGCCAAAGGGATTGTTGAAGGAAAACATTCTCGGCGTAAGCTCGTCGATACTTACTCCGTGCTCGGGGCAAGCATAGTTTTGTGAAAACAATATATCCTCGCCTCCGGCAACTGCTACCAGCACAAGACCCTTTGACAGCTTTGCGGCTGTTTCAACTGAGTCCGAAAGTCTGGAACGGATATTGTCCTTCATCACCAGACGGTCTATGACAATATCTATATTGTGCTTTTTGTTTTTTTCAAGCTGTATTTTTTCCGACAGGTCATAGATTATACCGTCGGCTCTGACGCGGACAAAACCGCTTTTTGAAGCTTTCTCCAGTTCCTTTTTGTGTTCGCCCTTTTTTGCACGAATCACGGGCGACATCACCTGTATTTTTGTTCCTTCGGGCAGCTCGCATACCTTGTCCACTATCTGGTCTACGGTCTGCTGCTTTATCTCTCTGCCGCAGATAGGACAGTGAGGAATACCTATACGCGCATACATCAGTCGGAGGTAGTCGTAGATCTCGGTAACGGTACCGACTGTAGAACGGGGGTTTTTGGAGGTGGTCTTCTGATCTATGGAGATAGACGGAGATAAACCGTCTATACTGTCTACGTCCGGCTTGTCCATCTGACCGAGAAACATTCTTGCATAGCTTGACAGAGACTCGACATATCGGCGCTGACCCTCTGCATACAGGGTATCAAACGCCAGCGAGGATTTGCCCGAGCCTGAAAGACCCGTTATGACAACAAGCTCGTCACGGGGTATTTCTACGTTAATATTTTTCAGATTATGCTCTCTTGCTCCCTTTACGGTTATTCTCTTAAATGCCATCATTATCCTCTTTCCGTGTAAAACAAAGGAGTGCAAACGCACTCCAGCAAAAACCAAAGCTTCGTCCGCGCCTTTTACGGCACGGACGAAAACCGCGGCATCAATCAGTCATCGGATTTTTCTGATTTTTCTTCGTTTATGATCTCATCGTCGTCTGTAGCATCGGACTGTTTTTCCTCGTCAATAAAGTCTATCTCGTCCTCTGCTTCGGGAACAGGCTTGCCTTCCATAACAAGCTCGAACTGCTCTCCCATCATCTTTTCGTGCTCGAACAGGAACTGAGCAACCTTGTGAAGCTGATCGGTATGCTCACTGAGTATCTTCTCGGTCTTTTCATAGCCCTCGGTGATGTATTTCTTTACCTCTTCATCTATCTTTGCGGCCGTCTCCTCGGAGTAGGTCTTGTTGTGACCAAGCTCCTTACCGAGGAATACCTCTCCGTTATCGGAGCCGTAGGTGATAGGTCCGAGCGTATCACTCATACCGTACTTGGTGACCATAGAGAAAACAAGGTTTGTAGCACGCTCTATATCGTTTGAAGCACCCGTTGATATATCGCCGAGGATAAGAGCCTCTGCGACACGTCCGCCGAGGAGAACAACTATCTCCTCCTCCATCTCCTTCTTAGAGCGGTAGCTCTTGTCCTCGCTCGGCAGCGACATAGTAAAGCCGCCTGCCATACCGCGCGGTATAATGGAGATCTGATGAACAGGATCCTGTGTGGGTGAATAGTAGGTCGCAATAGCGTGTCCTGCCTCGTGATAAGCCGTAAGCTTCTTTTCCTTTTCGCTCATCACTCTGGACTTCTTCTCAGCACCGACAACTACCTTTATGGTAGCCTCCTCGACCTCTTTCATAGTTATTGCTTTCTGATCCTTTCTGGCTGCAAGCAGTGCTGCCTCGTTCAGAAGGTTTTCGAGATCTGCTCCGGTGAAACCTGCCGTGGACTTTGCTATAGTCCTCAGCTCTACATCCGGCGCCATAGGCTTGCCCTTTGCGTGTACCTTCAGTATCTCTTCTCTGCCCTTTATATCGGGTCTGCCGACTATTACCTGTCTGTCAAATCTGCCCGGACGCATAAGAGCCGGATCGAGAATATCGGGACGGTTGGTTGCGGCTATCATTATAACGCCTTCGTTTGCGCCGAAGCCGTCCATCTCTACGAGCAGCTGGTTCAGGGTCTGCTCGCGCTCGTCGTGTCCGCCGCCGAGGCCTGCGCCTCTCTGACGACCGACTGCGTCTATCTCGTCAATAAAGATGATACAGGGCGAGTTTTTCTTTGCCTGCTCAAAAAGATCCCTGACTCTTGACGCGCCGACACCGACAAACATCTCTACGAAGTCAGAGCCTGATATAGAGAAGAACGGTACCCCTGCCTCGCCGGCAACGGCTCTGGCAAGCAGGGTCTTACCTGTACCGGGAGGTCCTACGAGCAGAACGCCCTTGGGTATTCTTGCGCCAAGCTCGTTATACTTTTTGGGATCCTTCAGAAATTCTACGATCTCCTCCAGCTCCTCCTTTTCCTCGTCGGCGCCTGCTACGTCGGCAAAGGTTGTCTTTCTCTTTTCGTCGTTCATATTCTTTATTCTTGCCTTGCCGAAGTTCATCTGTTTTCCGGCATCACCGAAGCTGCCTTGGAATCGCTTCATAAAGTAGATCCATACACCTGCAAGAAGTGCTATCAGAATAATATTCGGCAGAAGACTCAGCCACCATGAATTATCGGTAGCCGGTACAAGGGTATACACCATTCTCTCGTCCGGGTGCGCCTTGTTATACTCCTGAACATACGGCTCTATAGAGTCCAGAAACAGTTGTACGCTCGCCACGTTTGTGGTCAGCTTTTTATCATCTGTTTTTGTGATATTCAGCTCACCGCTGCCGCAGTCCACCTTGTACTCCTTGACCTTCTGATCCTGAAAAAGATATACTATCTCCGAGGTCGTATACTCCTGCTTTGGCTGCATAGAGAACACAACGGCTATTATAATAATAAGTACGATAGGTATACCAAGATAGATCAGCAGGTTTCGTATTGTTTTCTTGTTGTCCAAGAACTTGTCACTCCTTTATTTTGTTATGATCACAGGTTTACTTCAATACATTTCTACATATATATTTCGGGCTTTAGTATCCCGATATACGGCAGATTTCTGTAGCGCTCGTCATAGTCAAGACCGTAGCCTACTACAAATTCATCGGGTACCTGCGCTCCGTAATAATCAGGCGTCACAGGCTTTTGCCGCCTTGAGGGTTTATCAAGCAGAGCACATATTCTGACACTCTCTGCTCCGCGATCTATCAGATTCTGACGCAGATAAAAGAGAGTGTTGCCCGTGTCGAGTATATCCTCACAAAGGAGCAGATGCTTTCCTTTTATATCGGTGTCTATATCCTTTTTTATTATTATCCTGCCGCTGCTCTCATAGCCGCTGCCGTAGCTCGAGGCTGTGATAAAATCAAGCCGACAGTCAAGGCTGAGCCTTCTGAAAATATCGGCAAGGAATATAACGCTGCCCTTTAGTACCCCCACTACGAGAAGCTCTTTGCCCTTATAGTCGGTATTTATCTGTCCGGCTATATTATCGGCAATCGTGGAAAGCTCTTTTTCTGTAAACAGTATTCTTTCGATATCCTTATTTATTTCCATCTTCATTCACCGACTCTGTTTCTATCAGCAGAACTCTTTTTGTCTTTGCGGTTATTTTGCATCTGTCGGATACTCCTATCCTTAGTCCCCACAGGATCTCGCTGCCGTCTGTGAGCAGAGGCAGAAAGTTTCTTATCTCCCTTGGGAGTCTTAGCTCATTCATATATTTTCTCAGACGCTTGGTAATGTTTTTGCCTACAGGTCTGAAAAAATCGCCCTCCCTGCGGTTTCGGAAAACAGGCGTTAAAGGTATTGTATCATAATCAAGAAAATAATGGAATATTAAATTTTTATTTTCTTTACACTTGTTAAAATCGGATATATTAAGGAGTCTTGGTTTAATAATTATATTGTTAATTATAACACTATCCTGACCCTTATATATTATTTCCGAAGAGTCCTCAGTGCTTTTTTTGTAAACTCTCAGCAGTCCCTGGCTGACTACAGCCATTATATCCTGCTTTATCTCTACAGCACCACCATTATACACGATATCGCGGATAAGTTCAATATGCCGTGAGTCGGGAATTATATCATATTTTTTCAGTAATATTTTTACTGCCGCGGCAAAAACAGGCGGAGGTGTATTATTAAGAGCTTCTGCTTTATAGCCGTTTTCGGTACGGGCTTTTATGAGAAGCTTCTCTGCACACTCCGATATAAAAAGCTCTGTTTCTCTCATTCGCTCACAAAAGGCAGAGATCGTCTGCTCTACTGAGGGGTTTATCTCCCTTAGTACCGGCATAACGTCCAACCGGAGCTTGTTGCGGTTATAGTCACGCTCAAAGTTTGTCTTATCGGTAACATAGCCAAGGTTGTTT
Source organism: bacterium (assembly GCA_020627425.1). GTDB lineage: Bacteria > Bacillota > Clostridia > Oscillospirales > Acutalibacteraceae > UBA1213. Next base: position 2,082 of record JAHKXX010000249.1, on the reverse strand, counting down.
TTTTTGCAGTATTCCTCTATTTCATCGCGTGTACATTCTATCAGCGGTCTGATTATATTATTCCGTACGGGCGGTATTCCGCAGATACCGCGTATACCGCTGCCTCTTGTAAGATTAAAAAGTACCGTTTCGGCATTATCAGAGGCGGTGTGGGCTGTTGCAATCTTTGCGTGCAACTCCTCTGCACGGGCGGTAAAAAAACTATACCTTACATTTCTTCCGCACTGCTCGGTTCCTATGCCCTGCTCCGATGAGAGCTTTTTTATATCGGCATGAAGGACAAAAAGCTCAATACCCAGGCTCTGACAAAGCCTTCTGCAATACTTTTCGTCACTATCGGCATCCTCTCCGCGCAGTCCGTGATTAATATGACAGGCATATACCGTAAGCGAAAGCTCTGAGCGCAAGGACACCAGAAAGTATAGCAGCGCACAGGAGTCTGCTCCTCCCGAAAGACCGACGACTACTCTGTCTCCCTTTTGAAGCATATTATATTTTTTTACCGTTTCAAATGCTTTATTCCTCATCCGTCAGCTCCCGGGAAGTAAATCTCATAAACTCGCCCTGCCAGTGCAGAGGTACAGAGCGCGTTTCGCCGTGTCTGTTTTTTGCTACTATACATTCTCCGCTGTTTCGATCGCCGTTTTCGGGATCGGCGTTTTCAGAGTCACGATAGTAATCGTCGCGGTATAGAAAAAGAACTATGTCCGCGTCCTGCTCTATAGAACCCGAATCACGAAGGTCGGAGAGCTGGGGCTTATGGTCGGCTCTCTGCTCACTGGCACGCGAAAGCTGGGACAGTGTTATTACGGGGACATTGAATTCCTTTGCAAGTATTTTAAGATTTCTTGTTATCTCTGATATTTCCTGAACACGGTTGTCTATTCTTCTTGAAGCGGACATAAGCTGCAAATAGTCTATGATCACCAGATCGACATTCTTCAGCCTTCTGAGCTTCGCCTTCATCTCGGGCACGGTAATACCCGGTGTATCGTCCATATAAAGCTCTGCTTTGCCGAGAACGTCGCCTGCCTCCAGCAGACGCACCCATTCCTCGTCCGAGAGTATGCCTGTCCTCAGCTTTGTACCCTGTATAAGTCCCTCCGTAGAGAGCAAACGGGAGGCAAGCTGTTCCTTTGTCATTTCCAGAGAAAAGAACGCGACCCTTCTCTTGCAGGTGACAGAGACGTGTCTTGCGATATTCAGCGCAAAGGAAGTTTTTCCCATACCGGGACGGGCTGCAAGAAGTATAAGGTCAGAGCGGTTTAGCCCTGTTATAGTCTTGTCAAGCACACCGATACCTGTCGGTATACCCTTGTACAGATCCTTTTCGGGTGAATTAAGAAGGTCGAGCCTGTCAAAGGTCTGCAAAATAACATCGCGGACTATCTCGAGACCCTTTGTGCTTTTGTTGTCGCGGATATCAAAAATACGCTGCTCAGCCTCATCAACAAGCTTTGTAACGCTGTCGGAGGGCTGCATAGCGTCGTCGATTATCTCTCTTGAGGAAAGTATAAGGCTTCTGACAACGTACTTGTCACGAACTATGCGCGCATATTCGGCAACGCGTGAGATAGATGGTACCAGCTCTGCTATCTGCATAAGGTAGGTCTTTGTGGACGCCTCGTCATAGTCGTTGTTGTTTTTTATCTGCTCGAGCACCATTACAAAATCCACGGGCTTGCTGAGAGTAAAAAGATCTATCATCGCACGATAGATAGCCTTGTGCGTAGCCATATAAAAATATTCATGGCTCGGAAGTATCTCCATAACCTCGGACAGACACTCCGAATCAAGCAAAACGGCTCCGAGCACCGACTGCTCCGCCTCTGCGCTGAACGGCAGATTTACACCGTCTACATTGCCCAGAACGGTATCACTCATTATAACTTCCTCCAATCGGACAGAGAAAACAGATTATTTCTTCTTCTCCTCTGCCTCTGTTACCATTACCTTTATCTTTGCCGATATACCCGTGTACAGCTTTACCTCGGCGTTATAGGTACCGAAGGACTTTATGTCGCCGTCAAGGGTTATCTTGCGCTTATCTATATTCAGGCTGTATTTTTGCCTGAGCTCGTT
>JAHKXX010000248.1 GCA_020627425.1 bacterium | reverse complement strand
TGATACAAGGCTTTCTCAAAAGCAGACCCAGTATAAGGAATACAGGCACAAACGCCAGCAGGCATAGCAGATTTATAAAGTAGCTGTTCCAGTCTACACCCGCTACTGCCTCTCTCATCATATTTATGCTGTATTTGAACGGAAGATACGGAGCCATAGCTCTGAAGCCATCAGGCAGGACCTCTACAGGGAAGGTGCCGCCCGAGCCTGCTACCTGTATTACCAGAATGATAACAGACAGCGCCTTTCCGACAACGGAGAAGGTTATGGTAAGTGAATATGTTATAAGCACATACACCAGTCCCGACATCACAGCAGAAGCAATAAACAAAGGAATATTCTCACACTGTATCTTCAGGAAGAAAACGTCTCCCAGTGAAATAATAAGCGACTGGATCATTCCGATCACAAGGAATATAAGCAGCCTGCCGAAATAAAGCTGGGTCGAGTTGGGAGACTTCAGCCGCCTTAGTTCTTTCTTTTTCGGTTCTGTTCTGAGTATGGCAACAAGCACTACGCTGCCTACCCAGAAGCCGAGAGTGGTATAGAACGGCGCCATACCGGAGCCGTAGTTTTCCACGGGATAAATGCTGTTTGTATCAACTGTTACGGGGTTACCGACGAAATTTCCGAGAGCATCGGGGCGCTCTATGATAGTTGTGACAAATCCGGTTATAGCGTTGCTGCCCGTAAGCTGAGTAAGCTTCACCTTCAGATCGTCAACACTTGTCTTAAACTTGGTAATGAGTGTTTTTATATTGTCAAAGGTTGTCTTTATGTTATCAAGTACACCCTCTGCATCATCAAACGAGCTGTCAAGGTCTATCCCCTCGCCTGCCTTTTGCAGATAGTCAGAAGCAGAGCCTATCACTTCAAAAACATCATTTGCAGCTCTGGTTATCTTCGTTTTCAGATCGTTATAGCTTGCAGTAAGCTTGTCCATATTCGACTTCATACCGGACAAAAGCTTTTTGCTGTCGCTTTGCAGGTCTACGGAAATATCACCGAATTTTCTTATCTCGTCGGCTGCTGCGGCAAGCCTTGACGATAGTTGCTTTTGCGAGGAATTAAAGCTGTTTATCAAACTTACGGCAGAGCTTGTATCGACGGTAAAGCTTGTTTTTGTATTGTTCAAAAACTCCGATACAGTGTCAAGAAGGGTCGCAGCATTCAGGCTTGAAGCAGCCAGAGACTCCAGTTGCTGAGCTGCTCCCTCTGCGTTGCCGGAGAGCGCATTGAGCACCGCCTCAAGCTTTGGTATAATATCGTCATTTATATTCTGAAGCTGCTTGCCAATATCGGCAAGAGAGGTCTTTATCAGACCAAAAGGTCCGCCAAGACCGCTTAGCTCCCCTTCTATCCGTGTTTTAAGGTCTGATATTTCCTTTTGGATATCCTGAGGAAGCTTGCCTGTTTTTTCTATTGTATCGGCAGCGTCATTCACCTTATCGACAAGCTGCTGCACATCCGTGCTGAGCGTACTTAGGACTGCGGTCAGAGAGCTTACATCTATATCATATGAATCCGAGATAGCAGAAAGATCTGTTATCGCCTGATCCGCAAGCGATACTATCTGAGTGCCGAGAGCAGACGCGGAGCGAAGCTTATCGGCAGCCTTTTTTGTATCCTCGGCAAGCTTATCGGCAGCCTCCTTCAGTTCTGCGCTTATTTTGTCGCCCGTCCTTGTTATATCGTCAAATATACTGTTAATACCGTTCTTTATCTCGTCAAAGGAGGACTTTGAAGTATCAATATCGGTCTTTATCGCAGCTATAAGAGTCGTTATCTCTGTCTGTAGCTCCTCGGGAACAGAGCCTGCCGAGCGAAGCTTATCAGCGGCTGTTTTCAGCTTATCGGAAAGAGCCTTCTGGTTTTCACTAAGCTTACCCAGAGTAGAGATCACCTCGTTCTTATCTACTCCATAGGTTCCGTCAAGCCTCTGTAAAAAGGCTGTCAGCTTGTCCGATACAGAGCTTATCTTTGATGATGAATCCGCAAGAGTGTCAAGCTCGTCGGCTGTACTGCCGGCGTCAGCCTTAAGCCTGTTGAAGATCTCCTGTACTGTTTCTTCTACACTGCTAATGGTATCCGATGCGGAGCCTATCATATCTCCGACAGTGTCGGCAGTGATTTTTGCAGCTTTTTTTGCAGAATCAGCCGCGGAATTGATATCTACGGTTATGACTCCTGCCTTGGCAAGGCTGTCCTCCATTTCCGGCAGCAGCTTCCTGTTTGTTTCAAGTGAATCCTTGAGTCCGTCTATGGTCGATGAAAACACATCAACACCGGCACCGAAGGAGTCCAGCTGATTACTAAGCTCATCAAGAGCGTCCGTTATCTTTTCACTTGTTGTATCCTTTGTGTTGCTCAAAACACTTGTGGTAAGATTCAGTGTAGTTGCTATTACACGCGTTATTGTACTGACATATGTGGACTTTATCTCGTTTTGTATAGTAGTAACACCGGCATTTGTCATCTTTGGCGCAATAGCGTTTTTCTTTTCATTGACATAATATTTTATCTCAGCCTGTTTGAATTTTCCGGTGATTATTGAACACAGGTTTTCGCTGAAGTCCTCAGGGATAATAATTGAAGCATAATACTTTCCGTTTTTTACACCATCAAGCGCATCCTTTTTGCTTACAAAATCCCAGCCCATTTTATCATTCTTTTTCAGGTTGTCAACTATCTGATTTCCTGCATTAACAACGCCTATTGTATAATTATAACCCTTGTCCTCACTGCACACTGCAAAGGCTATGCCGCCCGTGTTGGAATAGGGATCCCAGTTTGCATAAATATTGAACCACGAATAAAGCGCAGGCAATATAGATATACCTATTATTACGATCAACGAGATCATATTTCTTGCTATGGTCTTTAAATCGTTTCTAAAGATCCTGTAGATATTTTTCATTCCTGTGTACCACCCTTCTCATACTGCACATATGTTATTCCGGCATCATCGTTCTGAGGCGGCTCTGTCTCTTCGTCCTCTTCGTCAAGATCATAGTAGTCCTGTTCATCGGCTATTCCTACAAGCTCTTTAAAGATACTGTAATTATAGTCCGCCCTGACCATAGCAAAAACGCAGAGTACAACGGAAATTATCCAAAGAATAAGGAACTCTATCTTGCTGTCAAGACTGAACATAAGCAAAAGAAAAACTATTCCCGACGCCACTATAAAAAGAAGGCTGTATTTTCTGTACTTCTGTCTTGTCTGCTTGAGCTCGTTAAACTTATTAAGGGTCCTGAGATAGGTCAGATGCTCCTTTTCCTGCTGCGAAAGCGGCTGTATACCAGGCTTTATGTGGCTGATACGCTCTTTTGCCCTTTTCATATCCTCAATAGCCTCTTTATCGCTTTTTATCTCATTGTCTTTAAAATCCGCCGGTTTTTTCGGCAGGAATTCTATGCTGTCCTTATTGTCTTCGGTAGTATATACAGAGCTTTGAGTTTCCTGTTTATTGATCCGGTTCTTTTTTTCAGACATTTTTATCCCTCCCGCAAGGCTGTTGCCTATATGTATGAACTGATAAAGCTTGTTAGTCAAATATTACAAAGTATGTGTTCGATTATTGTCAAATACAAAAAACTTTTGGTGTAAAACGCCGAAAGTTTAGTAATCAAATCGTACAACATTCCCGATATATGTGTGCTAAGATATATTATATTTCTATTTAACGTGACTGTCAAATGTATTAAGACAAAAATTTAAAGCTGTATAATATTTTGTTCTTTTTTTGTTGTTTTCGGAGTATTATTAACAGGTGATCATATGATAAAGCTGCTGAGATCAGAGGACAGTAAAAGCAGAGGCTTAAAACGTCTGATAGAATATATCATCGGCACCGCAAAAACAAATACCCGTACGTACGAGATAAACGGGATAAGATTTATGAAAACCGACTATATAAGTACCCGAAAAACAGTGAGCTACAGTAAGTTGTATGATGTAATAAACTATGGTGAGTATGTTCTCTGTGACAAAAACATTCTGAACGAACACAGCGAGATAAGACGGTTTTGTGATATGAGCCTGAAGCTAAGGATTTGTGAGAGATATATAATGTCCATATTATCCGATAAGGATATATGCAGCAAAAGAGTAAAGCTATACGATAAGTATGCAAGATATGTTGAATTTGTCGAAAGGCTC
>JAHKXX010000247.1 GCA_020627425.1 bacterium | reverse complement strand
TTGTATTGTCTTCCTGTTCCCATTTTCGACACTCTCCTCTTCTTTTAATATACTTTCCTTGATTGGATTGTGTCAAGTTTTATTATACAGCATCATACATATTCTGCGGCGCACATTCAACGGTCAAGACCTACACTATCAATACTCTCAAGACTATCGATCCCGTGCCTTATCGAAAGACTCAAAAAATTCCTCAAAGGCAATGTCGTGCTTGCTTCCACTGGAACAACACCCATACAGACAAAAACAGACAATAATGATTAAATTTGATCGGAGCAGATAAAATGTTAAACTTTTCAAAATCAAAATACTGCGCGTTCTGCAAATGTCAGATGAAGGCGTGGCTCAATAAGTATAAGCACGATGAGGCATTTTTCGATGATAGCACTTTAGCGCAGATGAAGGTCGGAAATGAGGTGGGCGACCTGGCAATGGGCTATTTCGGCGACTTCGTTGAGGTAACGGAGTACACCGACGGAGATATCGACCTTGTCAAAATGGCGGAGCGCACCAAAGAGGAGCTTGCCAAGGGCACGCCCGTTATCTGTGAGGCATCGTTCTTTTACGGCGGGCTTTACTGCGCGGTCGATATCCTCAGACGTGAGGGTGACGGCTGGGCAATATATGAGGTCAAAAGCTCGACACATGCCGACAAGCCTACGTATATCGACGATGTTTCCTATCAGAAGTATGTGCTTGAGCACTGCGGAATAAATGTCACGGGGACATACCTGTTATGCATTGACAATACTTACGTTTTTGACGGAACTCTTGATATTCACAAGCTTTTCAAGGTAACTGACCTGTCGGAGCAGGTCGCTGAAAAGCTGCCCGAGGTCGAGGGCGACCTTGAAATAGCGGAAAGGCTTCTGAGCAGCGAGACCGAGCCCGGTATACCCGTCGGAATGCAGTGCGAAAAACCCGGTGAATGTGAATACTGGGGATACTGCACGAGAAACCTTCCAAAGCCGAACGTATTTGACATATACAATCTCTCGATGAAAAAGAAGGCCGCTCTGTATGATCAGGGGCTTATTGACTTTTCGTCGCTTGAAAAAGAGGCTTCTATAAAGAATGATAAGCAAAAGCGACAGATAGATTTTGCTGTTCACGACAGGGGCGCATACATAGACAAAGAGAAAATAGCGGAGTTTCTGACGACCCTTTCATATCCGCTTTACTTCCTCGACTTTGAGAGCGTTCAGCCTGCCGTACCGAAATATGCCGGTACGAAGCCTTATACACAGGTACCCTTCCAGTATTCTCTGCATTACATAGAGAGCGAGGGCGGCCAGCTAAAGCACAAGGAATTTCTTGCGCAGGCGGGTACAGATCCTCTGCGTCCGATCGCTGAAGCTCTTTGCAAGGATATCCCCGCAGATGCCTGCGTCACTGTTTACAACAAGAGCTTTGAATGTACAAGGCTGAAGGAGCTTGCGGGGTATTTCCCTGACCTTTCACAGCATCTTCTGAGCATAAGGGATAATATAGCCGACCTGCTCGTTCCGTTTCAGTCGGGGTGGTACTATAACAGAGAAATGGGCGGCAGCTTCTCTATCAAGAGCGTTCTGCCTGCTCTGTTCCCGGATGACCCGAGTCTTGACTATCATAATCTTAACGGCATACATAACGGCGGCGAGGCGATGAATGCATTCCCCGCTATGGAAAAAATGAGCGGCGAGGAGCTTGAGCAGACAAGAAGAAATCTGCTTGAATACTGCAAGCTTGATACCCTTGCTTTGGTCAAGGTATGGGAAAAGCTGAAGGAAGCCGCAGAATAAGACCATTATACAAAATAAAAGAACAGTGCAATGCTCTGCTTCATTTACGAAGCTGCATTGCACTGTTTTTGTTATCCGCGGTCGTTCTTGCAGGCGTAATAGATCTCCTCAAGCCTTTCGTTGGCGGCTGTCCGCATGATGATCGCTTTCAGCAGCCTGTCTATTTCCGAGCCCTCGGTATAGTCGGCGGGGGCAAAATACTTGATGCGGTGTTCCTGTATCATCCTGTGCACCTTGGTCTTGTCGCAGGTTTTGCTGTTATAAACGCCTATGGAGTGTCCACCGTTGACGTTCACCAGCTTCATGCAGGGAATATCCGTGTCGCTGTCCCCTATGTAAACGATATTCCGGAAGGGTATGCGGATATCCTCAGGCTCAAAATAATCATTCACTCCGGGATCATTTACATCCGGCACACCCTTGGCTATACGGAACAGGAACTGGGTCTTGTTGGTGTAGTTGACCACCTGAGCAGGCCAGACTGCTACTCCCCTATCGTTGTAGAAAAACGAGCTTGCGTATATCCTCTCAAAAGCGCCTGCACGGGCAGGTAAGGTTCCCTCTATCATTTCCTTCAGCCCTGATGAGATTATGTAGTGTTCCACGATAACGCCGTTTTCTTCACCGAAGCTGCGTATCCGCTCAAACCAATCCTCCACTCCGGGAAAAAGGGCGACCTTTGAGCCGTAATCCTCCAGCCTACTTTTGGTGAATATCTCCCTGCCCTCAGCCTCCTGTTTCATCATGTACATATAGGCAAGGTTGGAATCCATATCAGCCTCTGCCGCAAGCTTGTCGCACTCCGCCCAGAATGACGCGACATCTCCGTCGTAGACCTTCTGGATATATCCCTGCGCCTGCATATCATCAGTGGACAGGGTCTTATCAAAATCATAACAGATCGCAAGAACGGGTCTTTCCTCTTTTGTTTTTCTGTTATACATTATCGGTCACCTCTGTCTGTTGATTTGAAAAGGCTCTTATATTCTACGCCGTCACGGCGCGGGAGGAATCTTTCCTCTACCACCTTTTGCTTATTAAGGTCAAGCAGTATTAGTGAGAACGAATTATTAAAGCTGACGCCCTCAAGCATTTTTTGAAAGCCCTCTAAAAGATCTTTATTTATAAACACTATGGAGTATAGTGAGTTCTCAAAAGCCTGCGGTTCCCAAGTATCCCGAAGAAAAGCATCCTTGTATTTATCTTTCATCAAGAAAAAAAGTTCGTCCTCAAGTTCCATTTTGTATTGCTTCCTGTTATCGGCGAATTCACTTCCAGTAAAAACACTCACAGAAAAATTCCAGTATGCAGGCTCGTAACCCTGAACTCTCAATGCAAATCTGACATCTGTGTGCAGCTGATATTTGCTCCTCAACAACACAGGATCGAGGTATTCAAGATCTGTATTGAAAATAGGCGATATAGTATAGCCGTCTTCAAAAAGTGTTCTCATAATGATATTCTGTACGGATTCGTAGCGTTCCTTTTTTTCCAGCGCGTGCTGTCTGGCGATTCGTTGTCTTTCCTCTGTGTTATTTTTTGTCCATCCGTTTGCGTACATCAGGTGACTCAGTATCTCATCTGTCGGCAAATCCGAGCATTCTGCCATGACCCTGATCGTTTCTTCATCGAGAGGCTTTTTTATTGTACCGTTGACTGCCCTTGAAAGCGTCATAGGATTAAGTCCGCACTTTTTTGCAAACTCCGCCATAGACTGACGGCCCTTGGCACGGTTTATAGCCTCACCCAAACGCTTTTGATATATCGGCATCCATTCTTTTTTTTCATTGTTATTATTGTTATCGTTTTGATCCATATATTATCAATTCCTTTCGTATAGCCGGTACAATATACATATTGTATCATATATTATATACACAGTCAAGTAGATATTCGAGATTCTCCGAGAGATCCGTATTCGAGATTCTCCGAGAGATCCGTTTCTCTGATCAGATAAGCGGAAAACAGAAAAAAGTCACAAACTGTTTACAAAGGGATTTATTATGCGATATAATACTTGTGTATTGACAATATAGATGCAATATAAAAGTTATATTATATATATCATATAAGAAACAGTATACAGAGTGGCACTGCGTATAAAATAATATATATTTTATGTACAAAAATAATCATAGCTTTTCGTGCAGGTATACGAAATTGCGGATCAACATATAAAAACTGTTTACTAAAAAAAAACAATGTGCTATACTCTAAAACACTCTGAGGGGATATGAGTATATCATACAAATTTTGTGTTTTGTTCTATCCCCTGAGATGCAATCTAAGGTGCCGCATGAAAGGGTGCGGCACGGCATCGGTGGGTTTATGATTGGTGGCGGACTTCAGACTATACGGAGGTAAAAACATGAGGTACTACAGCTTTATTATCAAAGGAAATAACGAAACGATCGGGAAGAATGCCAAGATAAGACTCAAGGATTATGATTATGACAGCAACATCTGTGCTATGAACAAGTATATGTACAAGAGTGTCGAAAACTGCCAGACATTTTTTGTTTTCAGAGAGGAAGGCGACAAACTTCTTGCCCATTTTTCTTTCGATGAAAACAGGGATTCGTTATCGACTGCCTATAATACAATAGCTGATCTTCTTGCAGAGTACTTTCTTTTAGAAACGATAATTGAGGAACCGTCGGAAATAACAATGCAACAGTATCTTGACGGGTGCGAGGAATGTAAACGGCGTCATTATTTCAGTTCAGTATATCAGCTCACTGATACTGCAAATATCTGGTTTATCAATTATGGCAGCTCCGAAAACCCACATCCCGGATATACGAAATACACTGAGACGATAATTCAGGACAGGGAGATGGCTGATAACGGCATATATCACCCTTCGTTTGTGAAAGAGCTGAAAATGATCTCCGAACACACGCTGGGGGAAGACCTTTCCGGAAGCATGGTGCATTATATTATTTCGGCGAGGAGCATAGATGCCGCCATAGACCTGGCTGAAACCCTTTCGCAAGAGCTTTTTGCGGCAGGGAGGATAGAGAGCAGAAGGGTCGGGCTCATTTCCGGTATTGACCCTGAACTTTACAGATATAGAAATCATATTGAGAATATCATAGAAAACAACCGGGGAGGTGTCCTGCTTGTTGACCTTTCCGAAAAGTTTGGCAAAACTCCATCAGACTATCCTATGGCTGCTGACTATATTGCAGGTATCTTTAAAAAATACCGTAATAAGTGCCTTTTTATTTTCATGTATAATATGGACAAGCCCGGGTTTTCATACTATATTCTCCCGAAGGTCAATCAATACGCTTTGACAGTCTCCTTAAAAGAAGGCACAGGAAACCGAGAAAGCGCAGTAAAGTATCTGGAAATGCTGATCTCGGGATCCGAATATTCAAAGTATTCCTATCAGGCTAAGGAGTTTCTTGAACAGTATCAGGGTGACGTGTTTTCCCAGACAGATGTGCTCGAGTACTTTGAGACCTTCGGGCCGTGGTGCCTTAACAAAAATGTTTTCAATTCATACATACAGAATTCATCGGATGGGTTATATCTCGACCGGGATGAAAATGCTGAATCGGCTTATGAAACGCTTAATAAGATGATAGGACTTGAGGAAGTAAAAAGGCAGATCAAAAGAATAATCGCTGCAGACATCGTTGAAAAAAGAAGGAAACAGTTTAAAGGCAAAGAACACAAGTCTTCCTCCATGCACATGGTATTCTCAGGTAATCCGGGAACTGCAAAAACTACTGTGGCAAGACTGTTCGCAGGCATTGCTAAGGAAAAAGGGATACTCAAGAGCGGTGTGTTTGTCGAAAAATGCGGAACAGACTTTGACTCGTTAATGTCTCACTATGTCATAAAGGAAGCATTCACGGCGGCAAAGGGCGGAGTACTTTTTATTGATGAAGCCTATGCGATAGTTTCTCAGGGGGCAATAACAATGCTCATTCAGGAAATGGAAAACCGCAGGGATGAGGTAATAGTTATCTTTGCCGGTTATACCGAAAGAATGAAAGATTTTCTGGAGCTGAATGAGGGCTTGAAGAGCAGGATACCGTATTATATAAACTTCCCCGACTACGATCCTGCTGAAATGACCGAGATATTCAAGCTTATGCTTGATGAACAGGGCTTTTCCGCAACAGAAGGAGCCATAAAGGAAGCGTATTACATTTTTGACAGGAAAAAATACGTTAAGGACCTGGGCAACGGAAGATATGTGCGCAACCTTGTGGAAAACGCCATAAGAAATCAGGCTTTAAGGCTTATGTCTGCGAACAGTGATGCCGAAAAGATCAGTGAAAAGGATCTGTTTGTGCTTGAGACAGAAGATATCTCTGACGCTGACGATCAGTCTGTACAGGAAAAGAAGGAGGAAAAGACTATGAGTGCATTAGCTGAGCTTGACAGCCTTATCGGACTGGACAAGGTAAAGGATATTGTTCATAAGGCAATCAAAAAGTACCGCTACAACAAACTTTGTCTGGAAAGAGACATCAAACGGAATAACCTGACGATGCACATGGTATTTACCGGCAATCCCGGTACTGCAAAAACAACGGTCGCAAGGCTTATCGGACAGATACTTGCAGAAGAAGGTATACTGCCTACCGGTGAGTTTATAGAAGTCGGGAAATCCGAACTGGTCGGTCCGGCTGTCGGCACAACTCCCATTATTGTCAAGGAAAAATTCAGGAAGGCAAAAGGCGGTGTCCTGTTTATAGATGAGGCTTATTCCCTTTATGGTGATCCCTACGGTGATGATGCGATCGATACCATTGTACAGGAAATGGAAAACAACAGAGAGGACACGGTAGTGATCTTTGCCGGATATCCTGACCAGATGGAGGATTTTCTTAACCGCAATCCCGGCATGAATTCCAGAATCGCCTTTAAGATCAACTTCGATGATTATTCGCCGGACGAACTTATGAAGATAACAACGCTCATGCTTTCAAAAGAGCAGATGACAATAAGTGATCAAGCGCTTGAAAAGCTGCGCAGGATATATGAAAAGGCAGTTAAGATACAGGGATTTGGCAACGGAAGATTTGTCAGAAAAATTCTTGAACAGGCGGAAATGAACCTTTCAGACAGAGTCATGGAGCTGGGGATTGATGAGATCACCCCCGAAGTGCTCATAAAAATAGAGGAATGTGATATAACGGATATCACTCCCCCAAAAAAGGTCTCCGAAAGACATATCGGCTTTGCAATAGAATGTGCATAGTTTTATGTACATAATGCCGGTTGTAAGTCATATATTAATCATTTACAGAAAGGGAAATCATTATGAACAAGAACATGAACGCAAACAATAACATCTCTACCGAACAGGTGATCTCAAGGTACACGGGAAACGAAAGGAAAGTTGTCATCCCCGAGGGTGTGACGCGGATCGAGGACGGCGCCTTCAAAGGCAATAAGGACATCGTTTCCGTAGACTTTCCCTTAACTCTTACCTACATCGGCGAAGAGGCATTCAGCGGCTGTATTTCGCTCAATGAGATCCATCTGTCACCTATCGAAAGCATCGGCAAAGCTGCTTTCAAGGGCTGCACCGCTCTTGAGGGACTGTCTCTGGGTGGTATAAAATTCATCGGCGACGAGTCCTTCATGGACTGCACACACCTCAGAACGGTCGTTATTTACAATGACTGCGAGGAGGTCGGCTTCTCAGCCTTCAAGAACTGCACTTCTCTTGAATCCGTAGTGCTGTCCGACAGCGTCAAAGAGATATGCGGCGGTGCTTTTGAAAACTGCCCGAGACTAAAGGATTTGTTCCTTCCCGCAGGCGAGAATATCGAGGACATTTTTCACGAGTGCTTCAAAGGCTGCACTGCCCTTGAAAGAAGGCTCAGAAGCCGCAAGGAGCCTCCAACAGAGAATATTGCGGGCGTAATTAAAAACGACACACTGACTCATTTTGACGATACCTATACTGATTGTCTCACGATACCAAGTTATGTGAAATACATCGCAGCGGGCGCTTTCAAGGATTGCAAAAACCTTGTGTCGATAACAATACCGGATACTGTAGAGGAAATCGAGGAGGGTGCATTCTATGACTGTCCCAACCTTGAGGAGGTCAACATTCCCGATGACTCTGACATCATCGACCAGTATTCTCTTGTGGATACAAAATGGTACCGCGACAACAAAAACGGCTTTTTTATCCTCGGTGGTACGCTGTTGGGGTATAACGGAAAGAGCAAGAATATAATCATTCCGCCAAGCGTCAAAAGAATAACGGATGAGGCGCTCGTAGAATTATGTTTACGTTATAATGTAAGCATCAGCCTGCCGTCAACAATGACAGAAATGCCTGACATTTCCACCGATCATGCCGCCGATCCGTTAGTCTGCGTATATAATGTGAATCCTGATTCGGCTGTCCGATAATGACAGCCCTTCGGGGAAAACAACGCAGTACAAAAACATACCGAAGCGAAAACGACAAACAGTACAGACAGGAAAGGATAATTATTTAACTCGGAGCAAAGCCCGATGTAAGCTCGCTTAACATCGGCTGCATTGATCCAACCTCACCGCAGGAGCTTTAGCTCCTCGGACTTTCAGTGGGGGATTATAACCCCCACTGAAAGTCCGAATGGCACCCGCCGCCTAAGAGGGTGCGGG
>JAHKXX010000246.1 GCA_020627425.1 bacterium | reverse complement strand
ATTTTTTTAATACCGTCAAACTGTCCTATACCGTGCATGGAATGTACTACATAGTCGCCAGGGGACAGCTCTGACAGACTGAACATTGCCTGTCCCTTTTTTTGTTTTTTTGTTTTCTTAGGTGCTTCGCTGAGCGCCGTGTGAGTAATAAGACAAAAGCCTGCCTGAGGATATTCAAAGCCGCCCGACAGACTGCCGGAGCAAAGATATATGCCCCTCTCCGGAAGCGGGTCGTCCTTTTTCAGAAGTCCGGCATTATAGCCCCTTGAATTCAGCTCGGTATAGACGTTTCTTGTAAACTTGTCGTTGCCGCAGAGGATAATGCAGACTGCGTTATCCTTTCTGAGAGCGTCTATATCCTCGCAAAGCACGTTTACAGAACCGCTCCAGAACGAACGCTGGCGGGCGTTGAAGTTCACAAGCTCGCGAAGCGGCAGCTCGCAAGTGCCTCTCGCAAAATTATCAATAAATATAGTATTTCTTTTTGACAGCTCTCCCAGCTCGTCTGTCCAGTCGTCCGAAAAACTGTCCAGTCCCTTGCAGAGTATGCCCTCTGCAAGGTAGTCGCGCAGATCCTCTCCCCACTGCCACATAACAGCCCTCATACGCTCCTTCAGCTTCGGCTGCTCGGACACAAACACCAGCGCATCCTGCTCTATATAATCAAAAAGTGTAGCCTTTTCAGGATAGATGAGTGAATAATACTTATCAACGGACGTAAGCCTTCCGGCGTTTTTTAAATGCTCTGCTTCGCTATAGAGTATCTCCTTTACTTTTTGCGCCGTCTTTCCGCGAACGGTTTTCGCCTTTTGCTCTATCTTCTGTGAAAGCTCATCGGCGCTGCCGAAGGTAAGCTCGCTTGACGGGGTTATTACAAAACCGTCAAGGGTTTCTATACGACGCTGGGAGTCTATATCGAACGAGGACACCGTGTCTATCTCGTCACCCCAGAATTCCACTCTGCAGGGCTTATCGCCGGAGGGCATAAAGAAGTCTACGATACCTCCGCGAACGGCAAACTGACCGGTACCCTCTACCTGCTCTACACGGGTATAGCCGCCGGATACGAGAGCCGACACCAGACGTTCTATGGTTATCTCTTCGCCCGTTTTTATGCTTACCGAGGAGTTTTTCAGAGCCTTTGGCGGTATCGTATACTGAAGAGCGCCGTCAACACATGCAACTATAGCGCTGCATTCTCCGCTAAGGTAAGAATACAGCGCTCCTATTCTCTGATGCTCAAACTCTCTCGAGAGTCCTTCTATCTGTCTGAAGGTAAAGTCGCGCGAGGGATAGTATACGTTTTTTGTTCCCATGGCGAGTAGATCCGAACAGATCCTCTGTGCTTCAGCTTCATCGGCACAAAGCACCAGCGCACGCTTTTTCAGCCTTTTACACATACTGTGTATCAGGTGCGCCTTGTTTACGGACGCAAGTCCCGTAGCCATGGAAGGGAAGCGTCCGTTTTCTGCCGAGCGGCAGAGGGTTCTGTATTCCTCAACGCCGTCCAGCACATTGTCTAAGAATTTCATATTTTTTCCTTTTTTCTTAATTCTGCCGCAGACTCAGTTGTACAGGTTCATAGCCTTGTCTATGTTTCCCTCGGTGATAAGTCTCACCGCGTCAAAGGATTTCTCTGCCGCTTCGTTAAGCTTCTTTAGCTCGTCTGCGCTAAAGGAGGACAGCACCCAATCGGCAAGATCCCATTTTTCCGGCTTGTGACCGATACCTATCTTAATGCGCGGAAAGGCGTCGCTGCCGGAGAGATAGATTATATTTTTTATTCCGTTGTGTCCGCCGTCGCTGCCCTTGCGTCTTATTCTCATTTTGCCTACATCAAGAGATATGTCGTCAAATATTATTATAGTTTTCTCCGGCGGCACCTTGTAAAAGCTCATAGCCTCCGTAACTGCCTGACCGCTAAGGTTCATATAAGTAGATGGCTTTAGCAGCAGCACCTTTTTGTCGCCGATCTGAGCCGTTGCACACAGTGATTTAAACTTTATCCTGTCTATTCGTACGGACAGAGTGTCGGCAATTTTGTCAAGCACTATAAAGCCGGTGTTGTGCCGGGTGTTTTCGTATTTTCTGTCGGGGTTCCCAAGTCCGGCTACTATATATTCGACACTGCCGGATAAGCTCTCTTTTTTCTTAAAAAACATTTTATTCTCCCGTAAAGCTATAGGTTTTGTGACAAACTATATCGAACACAAGCGCAGAGCTTGAGCAGTAGATTATGCACAGGGTCGATATTACATTTGCCGCCGCATGCTCTATGCGGTCTTTTTTGTTCAGATACTGCACGGCGAGTCCTAAAAAGTATGCGCCGATAACTATAAGCGGTATTGCATATCTTGCGTTCTCCGTGCATACATGCGGAAAATCAAAGCAGAACACATAGTAGCTGATAAATACCACTGCATACAGCAGAAATACGAGTCCCTTTGCGGTAAAGCTCAGCTCTTTTGTCTTTTTTATGAGGAAATATACCATAGCGCCAAAGCCCACAAGTCCTATCGCCACAGCAGACCAGAACAGGATAATATTAAAGCCTGCTATTCCCGGGTATCTTTTTGTAATGATACCCTCGTCAAATACAGAGGTCTTAAACATTGCCACAAGTGGATTGTATTCATTATACAGTCCGCGTGTTGAGAACTGGTCGCCTACATCATAGAACTGACCGAGGCTGAAATCAAACAGTCTCTGTGTAACCGGTATATTGCCTATATACTGGAACGAGTCCTCCGAAAGCTTCGGAACATAGCTCATAGGTACACCGTATCCCACAAGGTTTCTTATGGGCCAGAACAGTCCTATCGGGGCGCAAATAGCGATAAACACAATGTACTGAAGAAGATACTTTTTAAAGCTCTTCAGATCTCCGAAAAATGCAACAACAAACACAAAGGCTATTGCAGGAGCAACCATCCATACTGACAGCTTTGTAAACATTCCGAGACCTACGCACAGGGCAATACAGATCATATATTTAAAGGTTCTGTTTCTGTACCATTTTATGGTATTCACTATAGCACCCAGCATAAAGCAAACTGACAGCATATCATTGTTTGCGTCCGCACCCATAAGTATAAGCGCAGGAGAGAAGAATATAACGGCAGAGGCTATTATAAGTCCCTTGCCGTACAGTCCGAGAAGTCTGAACAGTCTGTAGCAGAGAAGTATGGAGACAACCGAATAGAAGGTCGTGAGAAGCTGGATATTGTCGACCGAGGTGGTGTAATCTATGCCCATAAGGCTCTGTATAAAAAGCCACAGAGCAGCCAATATATGATGAAACGGCGCGTGGTAGAACTGGTACACGGTCCTGACATCAAAATCCGGCAGATGTCTGTTGTAGTACAGATACTCTATATAACCGATATGTCCCTCTCCGTTGCCTATCGTTCCGAAGTCGTGCTGGTGAAGATTCGGCGACAGATAAGTGATGTATGCTATTCTTATGAGAAACGCCGCTGCAACCAGCAACAGTATTACATTTCTCGTGGAAAGTCTGTTCGTAATACCAAGGTAGATATAAACACCCGCGACAACTGCCAGTCCGAAATTCAGCAAAAACGCCGGCGGCAGCGGATATACAGAGTAGCCCATAACAAAGCAAAGCGATATAAGCGCAAATATAACGGACAGCAAAACAAAAACAACTGTCTGATTATTCTTTATATCCTTGTGCGATATATAATGCGCCGCACAAACACCCAGACCCAGCAGCCCCAGAAACGGGAGCGCAAGGGTTATCTGACCAATATGACCCACCGATGTAAAAACTATTGCAAAAAAGCATACTATCGCAGCCGAGATGATCAGGTGCTCCCAGACCAAGGAAAAAAGGTCGCAGTAGATAGGTCTGTTTGCCGCCTCTTCGTTTTTCTTGCCCTCAGCTTTAAGCTCTGCGCGAGTTTTTGGAGCTTCTCCGTTTTTTATTTCTTTCTTCATATTATCCTCCAAACAGAATTTGACCGCTTTTGTCCTTTACGGGCAAAAGCAGTCGTTTTTTCTTATTCTGACTTTGTTTCGTGGTATTCCTTTTCTGTGTTTACATTCCATATATCGTGCCTGTCGGTCTTGCCTGCCTTTATAGCCTCGGCAGCGCGTATAGCCGTAAGCATTGAGTGATCCATATTGTTGTATCTGTGCTGTCCGTTTCTGCCGACACAGAACAGGTTCTCATACCCGTCAAGGCAGCTGATAAGCTCGTCCATATGTTCATAGGTATCAAAATATGCAGGATATGCCTTTTTGACCTTTTCCCTATGCGAGTCCTTTACAGCCGAAGCCTCTATAACGCCCATCGACTCCAGTTCCTTTACAGCGAGGTTTATACACTCTTCGTCTGACATATTCCAGAAGTCGTCGCCCTCGTCGCAGAAGTACTCAAGTCCTATCCACACCGTATTTTCGGGATCCTGTACCATATACGGAGACCAGTTATTGAATATTTGTATTCTGCCGAGCTTTACATTTGTTTCCTGTACATAAATCCAGCAGTCGGGTACTATATCGCCGAGTGTTTTTATCTTTGTTTTATTTTGCAGGTTAAGCTTGTCCACAAGCAGTCCCACCGTCACGAAATCACGGTAAGGCAGACCCTTTGCTATAGCTGTCATCTCTTCACTCGGCTTGTCTCCGGTCATACCGCAGACAAGATCCTTTACGGGCATTGAAGAGATAAACACATCGCCCTCTATAGTCTTT
>JAHKXX010000245.1 GCA_020627425.1 bacterium | reverse complement strand
GCGGAAGGAGAGGGACAATAAACCCCGCTCGTTCGCGTGCCGATAGGTAGGTGGTAACATCAATCAGAGTGCGCGAATCGACCGCGGAGGCACTCCGCCGGCGTAAATATGCCACTTGCACTTGTGTTTCTTTTGTGTTATATTATTCTTAGCATATCCGCTATGTTTGTCTAATACTTAGGATAAACCAAATTCGTACGCGTGCCGATAAGGTAGGCGGTAACACCAAACAGAATGCGCAAATTGCCACCGGCGGCTCGCCGGCATCGTCACGCTGCGTTTGTCTGAAATATATTAAATCGGAGGTAATCAAATGAAGGTAACAAAAGCAGTCATTCCTGCAGCAGGACTCGGTACAAGAGTTCTCCCTGCTACAAAATCAATGCCAAAGGAAATGCTGACCATAGTAGATAAGCCTGCTATTCAGTATATTGTGGAGGAAGCAGTTAACTCGGGTATTACCGATATTCTTATTATAACCAACCGCGGCAAGGGAATTATTGAGGATCACTTTGACCGCAGTCCCGAGCTTGAAGAAAGGTTGCTTGCATCCGGTAAGCAGGACGTGTATGAGCAGGTAGTCGGTATCTCAAAGCTTGCAAATATCTATTTTGTTCGTCAAAAGGAAACAAAGGGCTTGGGTCATGCCGTAAACTGTGCCAGATCCTTTGTGGGCAATGAGCCTTTCGCTGTTTTGTATGGTGATGATGTTATTATAGGTGATGACCCTGCATGTGCTCAGCTTATCCGCGCCTACGAAAAGTACGGCAAGGCTGTCGTTGGCATTAAGGAGGTTCCGGCTGACGCTATTTCAAAGTATAGCTCGCTGAAGGTAGATCATCTGGAGGATAACCTTTATAACTGTACCGATATGGTAGAAAAGCCCCAGAAGAAGGAGGATGTTCTTTCTCTTTATTCAATACTCGGCAGAAATGTACTGACTCCCGATATTTTTGATATACTTGATCACACACAGCCCGGAGCAGGCGGAGAAATACAGCTTACTGACGCTATGCGCGTTCTTGCACAGACTGCTGGTATTACGGGTGTTGACTTTACCGGCAAACGCTATGATATGGGCGACAAGCTGGGAATACTTCAGGCTACGGTAGAAATAGCCCTCGCTAATCCTTTGCTCGGGGACAGCTTCCGTGCATATCTTAAGGAGATAGCAAAAACACTGTAAATAATACTGTAAAAAACAAAAACAGGCGTCATCACTGGCGCCTGTTTTTTTAGGAGTGATAAAATGAAGAGTGTTCTTACTACTCTATGCTATATTGAGCGTGACGGAAAATACCTTATGCTGCACCGTACAAAAAAGAAGAATGACCCCAGTCACGATCTCTGGCTTGGACTCGGCGGTCATTTTGAACGTGGCGAAAGCCCCGAGGACTGTGTAAAAAGAGAGGTGCTTGAGGAGAGCGGACTTACCATGAATGATCCTCAGCTGCGGGGGATAGTGACATTTTCCGATGAAAACTTTTATGAATATATGTTTCTTTTTTCGTGCAAGGATTTTTGCGGAGAGCTTAATAGCTGTGATGAGGGAGAGCTTTGTTGGGTGGAAAAGGACAGAGTATTTAATGAGCTGCCTATATGGACCGGCGACAGGGTGTTCTTGAAGCTGATGGATATGGGTGAGCCGTTTTTCTCGCTAAAGCTTACATATTTCAAAAAAGAGCTGATCTGTACAGAACTAAACGGTAAGCCGGCAGATCCCGATAAAATAATCAGAGGTGTTTTATGAAAAAAATATATCTTGCAGGCTTTGATGTTTTCTATCCTGATGCCGAACAGCGCGGAGAGCGCATGAAAAAGATATGTAAGGAATACGGTTTTACCGGGTTGTTTCCGCTTGATAAAAGGGTGAATGGGGCAGATGAGATTTACAGGGCAAATATTAGACTTATAGAACAATGCGATATAGTTGCCGCAAATATGAATAGTTTTCGCGGAAAAGAGCCGGACAGCGGCACCGCATTTGAGATCGGCTATGCTACAGCCCTTGGAAAAAAGGTCTACTGCTATATGGACGATACAAGAAGCCTCAGGGAAAAAATAGGCGAGCTTGATGAAAACGGGCTGACAGTAGAGGACTTTGATCTTCCGCTGAATATTATGATCTCTGTTCCCTGTGTAATAGTAAGGGGCGTCTTCTCCGATTGTATAAAAACAATAAAGGATAAACAATAAAAGGGCGAAACGGTTGATCCGTTTCGCCGATTTTTTTATTTAAGGTATTAGCGATCAGTTAATCAAACTACACCCTGAGCCTTCATAGCCTCAGCAACCTTCAGGAAGCCTGCTATGTTAGCGCCGGCTACAAGGTCGTCACCGAGACCGTACTTGTTAGCAGCCTCTACGCTTGACTTGAAGATGTTAGCCATTATACTCTTCAGCTTCTCGTCAACCTCTTCTGCTGTCCAGTTGTATCTCATAGAGTTCTGTGACATCTCAAGACCCGATACAGCAACACCGCCTGCGTTAACAGCCTTAGAGGGAGCTACTATAGCGCCGTTCTCCTTCAGGAATGCGATAGCTTCGTTAGATGTAGGCATATTAGCTACCTCTACATAGTACTTAACGCCGTTAGCAACTATCTTCTTAGCCTCTTCCATACCTACTTCGTTCTGAGTAGCACAAGGCATCATAATGTCAGCCTTTACACCCCAAGGCTTCTCGCCTGCATAGAACGGAACGCCGAACTTATCAGCATAATCCTGTGCACGGTTGCGGCATGAAGCTCTCATCTCGAGCAGATAGTCGATCTTCTCGGGTGTGTTTATGCCGTCCTCATCATAGATGTAACCATCAGGACCGGAAATTGTAACAACCTTTGCGCCAAGCTCTGTAGCCTTCTTTATTGTACCCCAAGCAACATTACCAAAGCCGGATACAGCTATTGTCTTGCCCTTTATCTCATCCTTGAAGTAGTCAAGCATATTAACTACATAGTAGATCGCACCGTAACCTGTAGCCTCGGGACGGATAAGAGATCCGCCGTACTCCATGCCCTTACCTGTAAGAACACCTGTAAACTCATTCTTTATACGCTTGTACTGACCAAAGAGGAAGCCTATCTCACGACCGCCTACGCCTATATCACCTGCGGGAACATCAGTGTTGGGACCGATATGTCTGTAAAGCTCTGTCATAAAGCTCTGGCAGAAACGCATAACCTCTGCGTCTGACTTGCCCTGAGGATCAAAGTCAGAACCGCCCTTGCCGCCGCCCATAGGCAGTGAAGTAAGAGAGTTCTTGAATGTCTGCTCAAATCCGAGGAACTTTATGATGCTGAGGTTTACTGTCGGATGAAAACGAAGACCGCCCTTGTAAGGTCCGATAGCACTGTTAAACTCTACTCTGAAGCCACGGTTAACCTGTACCTTGCCGTTGTCGTCAACCCACGGTACACGGAACATAACCTGACGCTCAGGCTCTACCATACGCTCAATAACGCCTGCCTCTACAAGGTCAGGTCTCTGCTCGATAACAGGCTCCAGGGATTCAAGAACCTCCTTGACAGTCTGCTGGAACTCAGGTTCGCCCGGGTTCTTCTTATTAACTTTTTCCAACAATTCGCTTACATATGACATGTTTGTCACTCCTTAAATAAAATAAGCGCACCGGCATACAGTCGGACATACGCAAAAAAAGCATCGACTTTGATGCAAAAATAGTTTATCATAAATTATTCGACTATGCAAGAGGAAATTTTTCAAAAATGAATTTTTATAAACATAAAATTTCATTTTGTGTTTTTGCCAAAGCAATACATATGAAATAACTATTTAAAAATATTAAATATTATGCAGAAAATATAGTTAATTCATCAATAGACAATTCTGAAACAGAATAAATAAAAAGTAAAAGCGAAAGAAATAATTCTCTAACTTGCGTATTTGTTCAAAAGGCAGAAAAAACGGATAAATAATTGAAAAATAATAGATGAAATGTCAAAAAACCGCTTTGAATGGTTTAATTACTTGCTTATATTCGAACAAAGATGTATAATTAAAGTTGTTTTTAAGGCTATTTTACATTTCTATTTATTGAGAGGAGCTTATTATAATGAAAAAAACAGAACAGCTTTATGAGGGTAAGGCAAAAAAGGTTTACGCAACAGAGGATCCCGACTACTGCATCGTTGAGTATAAGGACGACGCTACCGCTTTTAACGGTAAGAAGAAGGGAACTATAGTTGGCAAGGGCATAGTAAACAACAGAATGTCTAACTTTATGTTCAGACTGCTCGCCGAAAAGGGAATACCCACACATTATGTAGAAGAGCTGAGCGATCGTGAAACTGTTGTAAAGAAAGTAAAGATTGTTCCTCTCGAGGTCATCATTCGTAACAAGGCAGCAGGCTCTATGGCAAAGCGCCTCGGTCTTACCGAAGGTCAGGAGCTGAAATGCACTGTTCTTGAGTTTTCTTATAAGTGTGACGAGCTGGATGATCCGCTTATAAATGATTCACATGCAATTGCTATCGGTGCTGCTACCGAGGAGGATATAGCCGAAATACGCAAGCTTGCACTTGCAGTTAACGATGAAATGGTCAAGTTCTTCGAGAGCGTAGGCGTAGAGCTTATAGACTTTAAGCTTGAATTTGGTAAGGACAGCACAGGCAAGATAATACTTGCTGATGAGATATCACCCGATACCTGCCGTTTCTGGGATATAAAGACCCACGAGAAGCTTGACAAGGATCGTTTCAGACGCGACCTCGGCAATGTTGAAGAAGCTTATGCCGAGATGATGAAGCGAATCGGCTTGGGCGAATAAAAATAATACATATATAGTAAAGGGCTTTTACCGGTATTGTTTTTATCTAAAATTGGATGGTGAATTCTTTGAGTATTGATTCAAAGGAGTATTTTTCCGAAGAGCTGCATGAGGAATGCGGCGTATTCGGTATTTACGGGGATGACAGTTGCGTTCCTGCATATGCTTGCTATAACGGACTTCTTGCCTTACAGCACAGAGGTCAGGAGAGTTGCGGCATTTCCGTAAATGACAGGGGAGTTATAGACAGCCATAAGGATATGGGTCTTGTCAGCGAGGTATTTAATAACGAAATACTCGACTCTCTTCACGGTCAGATGGCAATAGCCCATGTCAGATATTCAACAGCAGGCGGCAGTGTGCGTGAAAACTCACAGCCGCTTGTTATGCGTTATATAAAGGGTACACTGGCAATAGCACACAACGGCAATCTGACGAATGCATACGAGCTTCGTCACAGTCTTGAACGCGGAGGCGCTATTTTTCAGACAACAATTGACTCCGAGGCTATAGCCTATCTGATAGCCGGAGAGCGTCTTGGCTGCAGCTCCGTAGAGGAGGCTGTTGCGCGTACCATGACAAAGCTCGAGGGAGCCTACTCTCTGCTTGTGATGAGTCCCCGAAAGCTGATAGCCGCCCGTGATCCGCACGGCTTCAGACCTCTTTGTATGGGACGTCTCGGTAATTCAGTGGTTTTTGCGTCGGAGACAAGTGCT
>JAHKXX010000028.1 GCA_020627425.1 bacterium | reverse complement strand
GGCACAAAGCTTCACGTTGAAGCCTTGAAAAAATACGGTCCGTGCGAGATACACCGTCCGTCCTTTCTTAAGAAAATATTGGGTGACAGAAAATGACGGCTCCCAAAAAAACTATAGGCGACCTCGGAGAAAATGCAGGGGTAAAATATCTTTTGGATAAAGGCTATAAAATAATATGCCGCAATTATCATTCGCGCTACGGAGAGATAGATATTATAGCCGAAAAGGACGATGTTTTAGCCCTTGTAGAGGTGAGAACACGCAATCAGTTTTCGCCCTCTCTTCCGCGTGAGACTGTTGACTGTAAAAAGCAGCAGAAGATAATAAAAACAGCCTATGACTACTTTTTAAAAAATGAATGTACCCTTCAGCCGAGGTTTGACGTTATAGAGATATTATACAGAAAGGGTACGGACGATATACTTTCTCTGCAGCATATACCGGACGCTTTTTATGCCGGATAAGTCATCGTTTTTGCAAAAGGAGATAATATATGACAGTAAAGGTTTTTCCCTCACTGCCCGAGGAAGCAAAAACTATCCGGGCAAGGGTGTTTTTACAGGAACAGGGCTTTGAAGAAGAGTTTGACGACACAGACAATATTTCAAAGCATATTATAGTATATGACGACGACAGGGCAATAGGCACCTGCCGCGTGTATTGTGATGAAGGCGGAGAATATCATATCGGAAGAATATGTGTCGAAAAGGACTGCCGCGGACGCGGCATAGGCTCTGTACTTGTCAAAGAGGGCGAGCGCGTGATACGCGACTGCGGAGCAGAGCTGGTCACACTGTCCGCCCAGACGCGTGTGATACCGTTTTATCAGAGTCTTGGGTATGAGGCTGTCGGGGAGGAATACTATGAGGAGTTCTGCCCCCACAGAAAAATGATAAAGCGTATCGACAAAGACTAAAAAATGAATAATGATCGTGAGAAGTTCACGTCAAACTTGCTGTACAGTTTTCTCGGAGACAATAAGTAGGACAGAGAATATACTTGTCTCCATTTCAAAGTAGCGCTAAGCGGCACCCTGAGTGCCGTGGCGCGGAATAAGAGGGACAATAAATCAAATTTGTACGCGTGCCAATAAAGTAGGCGGTAACAATGACTACAGTGCGCGAATTGACAGCCCGGGCACCGGGCACTGCGCTGGGGGGATATATTTGAAGCTTTTTGATATGCATTGTGATACTCTTTACAGAGCATATACCGAAAACAGTAACCTGTATAACGATGATTTTCATATTTCCTTTAATAAGACGGATGGAATATCGACCTATATACAGTGTCTTGCCGTGTGGATACCGGACGAGTACCGCGGCAAGGCCGCAGGAGAGCTGTTTGACGGCTGTGTAAGCCTCCTGCAAAGACAAACACAGGACGGCAATATCCTATGGTGCACTAATTCTGACGACATAAAACGCGCTGACAGAGAAAACAAAAAAGCAGTGCTGCTTACCGTAGAGAGCGGCGCGTGTCTTCAGGGAAATATCGGTAACATAAAAAGACTTGCCGATATAGGTGTGAAAATGATGACTCTTACATGGAACGGTACGAACGAGCTGGGCGACGGTGTGGGTGTTACCGAAAACAACAGGGGTCTATCGGATTTCGGCAGAAAATGTATAAAGGAACTTGAAAAGCATAATATAATTGTTGATGTGTCTCACTTGGGAGAGC
>JAHKXX010000244.1 GCA_020627425.1 bacterium | reverse complement strand
GGAGAGGGACAATAAACCCCGCTCGTACGCGTGCCGATAGGTAGGTGGTAACATCAATCAGAGTGCGCGAATCGACCGCGGAGGCACTCCGCCGCAGTCACTGCGCCTTGACAAAGGGGAAAATATAGTGTATAATCAAAACGTTAAATGCCGGTATGTCGGAATTGGCAGACGAGACAGACTCAAAATCTGTTATCCGCAAGGGTGTGTGGGTTCAAGTCCCACTACCGGCACCAAAGCAAAAATCCTGACACGAGAGTGGCAGGATTTTTGCTTTGTATTATTCCATTTTTAAGTTTTAAGTCTTAAAATATCCGTGTCAGGATTTTCTAAATGAATACTGAAAACTTAAGACTGGAAAAATAATAATTATTGAGTACACGATAGTTTTCTGATATAATAGATTTGGTGATGGTTATAAAAGATAATATTTTGATTGACAAGTCAATAGAATTCGGAGCCAGAATTGTAAAACTACATAGTTTCTTGCTGAAAACAAAGCATGAATCGGTTCTTTCAAAACAAATTCTGCGGAGCGGAACATCAATAGGTGCAAACATAAATGAAGCTTAATATGTAAACAGCAAAGCGGGTTTTATTTCAAGACTTCATATTGCTCTCAAAGAAACAGCAGAGACTGAATATTGGCTTCATATTTTGGAAAAATCAGATTATTTGAATAAAAGCATGCAACATCTTTATTGAATGATTGTCTTGAAATCAAAAGAATACTCATTGCATCAATTAATACTGCAAAAGAAAGACAAAGCTGATTTCAGTAGTTCAGATCCAATATAGATTCAATGGAAACATCTTTTTTGTACGCGGATCACAATGCCTGACCGCACGGGACGATTCATTCAGTCGCTCCCCTGCGGTTACTTTTTTTTCGGGAATTCAAATACTACAACGCGTTCCGACGATACCTTTGTCGTATTTTTTGTCGGATACACCCCGTTACAGATGTTTTGGGGCGTTTGTAGTATTTATTGCTGTACAGAGTATGGAGGAGAATGTTAATGAATAATAAAAAAGCAGCGATATTCGATCTTGACGGTACACTGATCGACTCTATGTATGTTTGGTCAAAGATCGACGAGGACTTCTTAACGGACAGGGGTATTGAGCCTACTCCGGAATACTCGGAAAAAATGCGCGGAATGTACTTTCAAAATGCTGCCGAATATACAAAGAATACATATGGTCTTGATGAAA
Source organism: bacterium (assembly GCA_020627425.1). Taxonomy (GTDB): domain Bacteria; phylum Bacillota; class Clostridia; order Oscillospirales; family Acutalibacteraceae; genus UBA1213. Next base: position 3,803 of record JAHKXX010000244.1, on the reverse strand, counting down.
GCGTCGATGAAATAGTAAAAATATGGCTCGATATGGCAAGATATGAGTATGAGCATAATGTGCCTCTGAAAAAATATGCCGCAGAATATTTGGGTCTGCTTAAGCAAAAGGACGTTAGGTTAGGTATGGCAACCTCTTCTATGCCCTATCTTCTGGAGCCTGTACTGAAAAGAAACGGTATAGATCAATTCTTTGACGAAATATGCTATACTCATACCGTCGGTAAAACAAAGGATAATCCCGATATTTATCTTTATACCGCAGAAAGGCTCGGCGTTACCCCTGAAAGATGTGTGGTTTACGAGGATATACCCGAGGGTATAGTCGGCGCTAATAAGGCAGGAATGCTTACGGTCGCGGTTTTCGACAGCGCAAATATTGATAAGATAGATGAACTGAGAAGCTCAGCCGATATTTATATAGACTCATTCGACGAGATCATGCATAATGATCTGTGGAAATAAAAAAGCTGCAGGGATAACCGGACTATCCCTACAGCTTTTTTAAGCTTTTTCTTTTTTTTCAGGCTGAATAAAATGATTCGGCATAGGCGGCGTATCCTTCATCGCAAAAAAATGCGGCGACTTTGTAAACTTGCATAGATAGCCGTTTATTCTTAAATTCTTTTTCAGGTCTTCCCTGTTGTTTGCCCTGCTGTGCATTTGCAGAATATTATAAACATTCGCAATATATGCTTTGTTGGCAAAGAAATTAATACTGCGGCGAAATTTGTCATATTCGCCGTGTGCCTTTATGTAATTTCTCGTCATTATTATACAGTGATAAAAATCACCCAGCTTTTCAGCATTCAGCGTTGACATAGCACTTTCGCTGTGCTTGACATAGTGATACAGGTAACGGCTTGTAACGGCTACCCTTTCCGAATTAAAAAAAAGCCTGCACATAGCAGCGACATCCTCAAAGCATCTGAGAGCAGGAAAGCTTATATTATTCTCCGTAAAAAGCTCTCTTTTATACATCTTGTTCCATGGGAAACTTCTCATAAAAAGATCGTGAAGCAGACGCTTCAGGGCACTATCTCGGTCAAATACACCCCCGCGCGTCAGAAACGGCATTGGGAAGGTCTTTCCGGATTTTTCAAAAAAATAGAAATATCTGCAAACACTGATATCCGCGTTTTTGTCAATGCAAAGTCTGTAGAGAACCTCAAGGTATTCGGGGCTGATAAAATCATCACTGTCAATGAATACAAGATAATCTCCGTGAGAATGCTGTATACCAAAGTTTCTTGTCATTCCGACACCGGTGTTTTTCTTGTTGAACAGAATAAAACGAGTGTCGTCCTTTTCAAATTTGCTTGCAATACGTACACTGTCGTCGGGTGTACCGTCGTTTATCATCAATACCTCAAAATCAGTAAGAGTCTGCTTTTGTATGGAAGAAAGACAACGCTCCAAGTATTTTTCAACATTATAGATCGGCACAATTACCGAAATCAAGGGCTTTCTGTTATCGCTCATCCTACCACCTCAGACAGTTTTCTTTTTACCGCTGACAGCAGCTCCCTGCTGCCTTTCACTGTCCTTCACTTTCTCTGTTACGGTTTTTTTTTCGGTATCCTTTTTTCCGTGGATCTGTGCAAACGGCATAGATATAAGTATGGTTCCGTAATAGGTTATGGTTCTCCACAAAAGAATGGCTGTTTTCAGCGTTTCCTCGGAAAAATAGCTGCCAAAGAAAACACTGAAGCTGTATTCGGCTGCTCCTGAGCCTCCCGGCAAGGGCATAAGACTGGATACCATATTTACATATGACTGAGCGCACAGCATATCGAACATACTACAGTCCGGTGTAAATGATCTTGCTATACAAAAAGGAACAAGAAAGAAGGATGTCATCTGGATAGCTGTAAGCACATAAACCTTTACAAGTAAGGTCTTGTTTTTGTTCAGTGCCTTGTTGCTCTCGTGAAAGTTTTCTACAGATACAACTACTCCGTTTATCCTTTCATCAACGTCCTTTATGATGTGAAGCTTTCCGAGAAATTTCAGCAGACCTCTGGCTATTCTTGTTGTAATACCCTTTGCGAAGGATGCCAGCAGGAGTATGCCTATCATAATGAGCTGGGCGAGAAAACCGATAATAGTGAGGGTCCACATAGCAGCGTCCAGTTTCTGTGCAAAAAACTGAAACTTAAAAACTATTGCTATTGTACAATATGCAGCAAGGGTAAACTGCCATACCAGGAATTTCTGAATAAGAGCAGACGTAACATTTGACGCCTTCACTCCGAGACGGGAAAGTGTAAGTATCTGCATAGGCTGACCGCCGGTAGAGCTTGGAGTAACAGCGCAAAAAAACTGTCCCACCATTGATCCTATAAGTGCGGTCTTAAATTTCAGACCGGGAGTAGTTTCTCTCAAAAACAGATAGATGATCACTGCGTCAATAGAAAGATTCAGAAGATGGGCAAAAACCGCCGCCGTTACCCAGCCGGGACTCACCTTCATTTTGCCGGAGGTTATTTTATTTATCAGCTCAATAAAGCCACCCTCGGAAAAAACAAAATACGCGACCATACCGAGAGTAAGCAATATTACGGCTACGTTAAAAAGCAGTTTCCATGGAATTCGTATTTTTTTATCCTGTTTTACCATTTCGTCCCTCCGAACAAAGGCATCTTTTTTTCATAGGCGTACTGCAGATTTTAAAGCTCACGGCTTAAAACAAAATAGATCTCATACTGTCTGCATAGTCAATAATAAGGAATAATGTACACATATCACAATAGTGTTAACGTCTATTTTTTTAAAATCTCTGCTTTCAGTAAGCAAAAAAGCGAGACAACGCATATCTTCAATTCTATAATAACATTTATTTGCATTTTGGTCAATACAATTAGTATTCAAAAGAAATCAAAAAAATTGCAAATACTATACAAAAGCTGAAAAAACAATGAGTTTTTTTATGCTTTGCATAAGACAAGCAAAGCTAAACATATACTTACAATACTTCAAAGCTGCTGTAGCCGCACTCAGGCATTTCTTTTGAGTCAACAGAGTCGATCTGAATATACCTACCGTCCTGTATGGAGCGAATCATACTGTTAATTGCTTCGCGTTTTCCCTCAGCCTCAAGCTCTACGGAGCCGTCGTAATTATTCTTAACATAGCCGTACACCCCGTACAGCCTTGCAGCGTTGGACGCTCTCCATCGGAAACCAACTCCCTGAACATATCCCTTGAAGGTAAATCTTATCCTCACGCTTATCCTTCCTTTTTTACTGCTTGTCAGAGTCAATAATATCCTTGAGACTTAAAAGCTTTGCTAAGAGCAAGCAAAGCTTTTAAAGACACAACACCGGATCCGGTTTTTGCCGACACAATTCAGCACAGAGGCGAGAATACCCTGATAATACCGTTTACTACATAATAAGAGAAGCTGCGATACTTCTTTTTCGGAGTAAGCTCTGTGCTGACAGCGACTGTGTTTACAAAATCCTCCTCGAGCACCTTCATTATAGAGGAATTATAAAAAATACTGTTGTTCTCAAAGTGCAGATACAGACTTCTGTAGTCAAGGTTTACAGTACCGATCGTGCATACCTTATCGTCAAATATACAAGCCTTTGCATGAATAAAGCCCGGTGTATATGCATAAACCTTTACACCGGCGTGCATAAGCGACTCGGCATAGTTTTTCGTCATTTTATACGGCATCTTTTTATCGGGGATACCGGGTATTATAACACGCACATCTACGCCTCTCTGAGCCGCTCTGATGAATGCGTCAAGCAGATTGTCTCCGAGCATAAGATAAGGAGTATAGAACCATGCGCGGTC
>JAHKXX010000243.1 GCA_020627425.1 bacterium | reverse complement strand
AGTACGGCTATCAAGGGACAGCAGCCTTATGATCTGCGAGGGAATGTATTCGGACGAGAGCAAACTGAAAAGTGCCGTCAAAAAGGGGCATATGCTCTTCTGTGAAGCGGCAGCCCTTGCGAAAGATGCAGGTGCCGGGGAATTATGGCTTACTCACTACAGCCCGTCGCTCAAGGATCCCGAGGGCTGTATAGATTCAGCAAAGCAGATCTTCAAAAATACCGTATGCGGCTATGACGGAATGAAAAAAACACTCAAATACGAATAAAAAAACGGCAGAGAGCGTGCTCTGCCGTATACTATCTCATATCGTCGATTATAAGGCGTATATGGGATATTTTTTTGTCGTCAAGTCCGGATACCTCTATATACTGCTTGTTGTCTCTGCCCAGCAGATAATCTGTGGAAACCCCAAAAAAATCTGCTATTTTTATAAGCATCTCTATTGATGGCTGTATGTTGTCATTCTCCCAGTTTGACACCGCCTGTTTTGTTACCGAAAGGCTTCTTGCCAGCTCGACTTGAGTGAGATTTTGGCTTGTCCTTAATTGTTTTATACGGAAATTTAACATAGATCTCAGCCTTTCTTGGTCAATTATTACTATACTATTGTATAATTTATGCTTGACAAATGTTAAATACTATAGTATATTAATATTGTACTTTAAAATATTTGTTTATTTTGAAAGGTCGGAAGCTACCGCTTTTCAAAAGCTCATTTTTATTAAGGGGGAAGCAAAATGGATACGGCAAAAACAAATATTATGCAGAGATATTACAGGTCGCAAAAAATAGGTATTATAGGCTTGATCTGCTCTGTGGCAGGATTTATTTATTCGATGATATTCGGCTGTAACAGTGTGGTGGGGATAACCTCGGATATGCTTGGTATGATAGACAAAAACTCAGTTGCATTATCATTAAAGCAAAATCCGGTTTTTCCGCCGGTACTTATAGCCTTTGACGGAGTAGGGGTTTTTCTTGCTGTAGTCTTCAGACTTCTGACAGTAGTCGGATTTGTTCTGTGTCTGATGTCTATGATAATAAACTATAACGGCGGAGCCTTAGCCGGTGTGCTTATGTCAGGCTCGGCGTTGTTTATGTATTTGCAGTCATTTATTCTCATACACATTTTTAATATAAGGATAGACCTTGCCTCGTCAAGATATTCACTAGACAATGAGAGTTCTTTTTTTGTAATTAATATTTTGAGTGTTGTACTTGCCCTGATTGCCGTTATTGCTCCAATGTATGCGGTAAACAGTCTTAGTATAAATAAGGGCTTCAAGGTGATATTGTCAATATTGTCTGTTATTTCACTTCTGCTTATACTGTCCTCCCGAATAGAGATATTTATTCTTAGTGCAATACTGAAATGGATACTCATCTTTACGGTAGCGGTAAGCTATATTCTGTTGACTGTAGCCCTTGGACTTTCGGGATATTTCGGAAGGTATGATGACACCATAAGAAAAACGGGCAAGGATCTGTGGCTGATGAATGTTATCATATATGTATTGCAGATAGTAACTATGTGGATCTATGTGCTGAACTGCTCCACAACAAATCCAAAGTATGTTTCGTTTAGCTATGTTGCGAGCATTGGGGACGATCGGGTGTTTGTTGCTCCGACGATCTATACCGTAGTTATGCTTTTTGGAATAGTGATGAATATAATATTCCGCGATGGTCGCAAGCTTTTGGCTCTGAATGCTATGATATTCTTCCTTATGTTATTTAATCTTGCAAACCCATACTCCGGAGCAGGCTACCTTACCGCGATGATATATGACCTTGTTGTCTGTGTTTCCTGCGGTGCGCCGGTAATGCAGCTGATGGGAGCGGCAAACTGCAAATTCGGTGAATAGTATTTTTTTAATAAAAACGCACGGTGCGAAAGAAATTCCGTACCGTGCGTTTTTGTGTTTTTGTATTCAGGCAAAATGCTTTAGTCGTCTTGCCTTTATCGCCTTTTGATAGGCTTTTATGTAGTGCTCTGCCATCGCCGTGCTTGTGTTGCCGGCAACAGTACGGCGAACCACGCGTTTTATCTGCATCTTTTGAAAATCGTCGATGTTCGACAGTATCTTCAGATACTTTGCAAATTCCTTCTCATTCTTGTATACAAAGCCGTTCACGCCGTCCTGTATCATTTTTCGTACAAACTTTTCCTTGTCCTCTTTTATCAGCACCGGCAGACCGCATGCCATAGCCTCCAGAAAAGACATAGACATAAGCCCGTCGTCATAGGAACAGACGTATATGTCACACGCGGAATATACCTGCGGCATAATTGAGTGCGCCGCCTCTCCGAGAAACATTACTCTGTCGTTTATTCTCAGCTTGTAGCACAGCTCGTGCAGATATTCCTCCTCGGTGCCGCTGCCGACGATCAGAAATTTAAAATTCTCTCCGCGTTCGGTATATTTTGATATAGCCGAAAGTACAAATTCCAGGTTTTTGTCTACGGTCAGCCCGCCGCTGAATACGGCAACGACCGTGTCCTCCGGTATCTCAAGCTTTCTTCTCATTTTAAGGACGGATACTTCCTTTGTGTTTCTGTAGTCAAACCTTCGGATATCCGTTCCCGAGGGTATAAGCTTTACCCGACGCTTTCGTCCTGCGTTCTTTATAAACAGCGAGGCTCTTCTGCTTGATGATGTGAGTACGTCGGCGTTATCTATCATATCGCAGAAATGCTTTTTCTCTATCATTGTCTTTATTGTCCATACGAATTTAGACCTGTCTGAAAACCTGTCGTTGTAGTAGTCGTGTATGGTGAATACAACGGGCTTGTTTACCTTGTCCGCAAGAAGCAGACCCATATAGCCTATTCTTGTATCCGTATGTATATGTATCACATCGGGTCTGAAGGATTTTAAAAAGTCTATAGTGTTTTTGTCGCTTATATTCCTGCACTCGTAGCCGTATTTGTTGCCGCACCTGCGTGCAGGACATCTGACTATTCCGTTCTTGAATACGGACTGCTTTGTGTGCAGGGATGAAGTAACTATAAGCACCTGATGGTGCAGCGCCTCAAGCCCTTTTTTCAGTGCGTCAACATAGCTTGAAATACCGCACACATAGGGTGACAGCACCTCTGTAAAGATCATTATTCGCATAGCCTACCACCAACCGTTAATCAACTTCCGGAAAAGCCCTCCGGTGTTATCTGAATGATATTATATCATAATATATGTAAAATCAAAATAGTTTTTGACATAATAGGTTAAATAAAATAAAAATTATACTTTAAAAGTACAAAAAAATAGTGTATAATGTATATATCATTTATTATTCTGGGGGTGAAGTTTTGGATAAAAAGTTCTCTGTATCACTATCAAAGATAATCTCTGAGCTGGAGCTGGAGGTTTCATATATGCCCAACAATCCCGATGAAATACAGGTCTATTCAAAGGACATAACAAGACCGGGACTGGAGCTTACGGGATTTCTGGACTTTTTTGACAATTCACGGATCATATTTTTCGGTAATACCGAAAACAGCTATCTGAACCGTTTCAGTTCGGAACAGCGGTTCCATGTTCTCGAGCGACTGTTTTCCCTGCAGCCGCCGGCTATCATCATAACAAGAAATATTATTCCCTACGGCGAGCTGACTTCTGCCGCCGAAAAGTACAAGGTGCCTGTTCTGCGCTCGGCAGAAACTACCTCGGCTCTCTCGGCAGCGCTTGTTACGTTTATGAATGTAGAGCTGGCTCCGAGAGTTACACGTCACGGCGTACTTGTAGAGGTATACGGCGAGGGACTGCTTATCGTAGGCGACAGCGGCGTAGGTAAAAGCGAGACAGCCATAGAGCTGATAAAGCGCGGACACCGGCTTATCGCAGACGACGCGGTAGAGATAAGGCGTATTTCAAACAAACAGCTGATAGGCTCTGCACCCGAAAACATACGACATTTTATAGAGCTGCGCGGCATAGGAATTATTAATGCACGCAGAATATTCGGTATGGGCTCGGTAAAGCTTTCCGAAAAAATAGATATGGTAATAAACCTTGAGATCTGGGACAACAAAAAGGTTTATGACCGTATGGGTATGAGCAACGAGATGACGGATATTCTCGGCAATCAGGTGCCGATACTTACCATCCCCGTAAAGCCCGGACGAAACCTTGCCGTTATAATCGAGGTTGCGGCTATGAACAACCGTCAGCGCAAAATGGGCTATAATGCGGCGAGAGAGCTGTTTTCGCTTCTTGGACTGGATTATCCCGAGGAGGATGACACTTCTACAAAGGTGCAGAGTCTGGAATTTTGATATGAAGAGGTAATTATGATAAGTAGTGAATTTATTGAAATGATCAGGGGTGAGGAGGCGGAAATAAGTCTGGATGAGCCTATGAGTCTTCACACTACCTTCAGGATCGGCGGAAATGCCGACGTTTTCTGCGAGGTCAAAACAAGAACCGCTCTGAAAAACATTGTTTCAAAATGCCGCGAAAACGGTGTACCGTATTTCCTGCTCGGACTCGGCTCCAATATACTTGTGTCCGACAGCGGTATAGGCGGCGTTGTAATAAAGCTTGAGGGAGAGTTTAACGATATATCCCTTTGTAATGAAAATACGATAGTTTGCGGCGCGGGGGTTTCACTTGCCGGTCTGTGCGTATATGCAAGAAAGTATTCCCTCGGCGGACTCGAGTTCGCGTGGGGTATCCCCGGCTCTGTCGGCGGTGCAATATATATGAACGCAGGCGCATACGGCGGAGAGATAAAGGATGTCGCTGATTTTGCCGAATATCTGGACACGGACGGAGAAATAAAAAAATATACCCGTGACGAGCTGGACTTCGGTTATCGTCACAGTGTGTTTACCGACACGGACAAGATAATACTCTCGGCAGGCTTTTGCCTTACTCCGAAAAACCGTGATGAAATAAACGATCGTATGCAGGAGCTGATGGACAGACGCCGCACAAAGCAGCCGACAAACCACCCGAGTGCAGGCTCGGTATTCAAGCGCCCCGAGGGCTACTATGCTGCGGCGCTTATAGAGGAGTGCGGTCTGAAGGGCTACGGAGTCGGAGGAGCTGTTGTAAGCCCGAAGCATTCCGGTTTTATAGTAAACGACGGCGGCGCAACGGCAGAGGATGTAAAGGCTGTTATAGCCCATGTAAAGGAAGTAGTCAAAGAGAAAAAGGGTGTAGACCTTCAGTGTGAGGTCAAGTTCATAGGATAAGAAAAACGAAAGAATAGATCGGGTGGAATTATGGAATTTATAATTATAACGGGTCTTTCGGGCGCGGGCAAGTCCATAGCAATGAGAAATATGGAGGACATAGGCTATTACTGTGTTGACAATATACCGCCTATGCTTGTTCCTACTTTTTATGAGCTGTGTGAAAAGGCTACAGATGAACGGATGAAAACGGTGGCGGTGGTTACCGATATACGTTCGGGCGACGCCTTTGCCGACCTGTTCGGTGCTCTTGACAAGCTGAGGGGCGGCGAGAAGCAGTACAAAATACTGTTTCTGGACGCACGGGATGATGTGCTTTTGCGCCGCTTTAAGGAGACGCGAAGAAAACATCCGCTGTCAGATGTAAACAAAGGCTCTACCGAGGAAGCAGTGCATTTAGAGAGAAAGATCCTTATCCCCGTAAAGGCAAGGGCAGACTATGTAATAGATACCTCTCTGCTGTCTCCTACTCAGCTAAAGGAGAGGATCTCCAGTCTTTTCCTCGGCAACGCTACCCTCGGTATGACTGTTACATGTTTGTCGTTCGGGTTTAAGTACGGGCTGCCGGCAGAGGCGGATCTGGTGTTTGATGTCAGATGTCTGCCGAATCCGTTCTATATTCCGGAGCTGAAGCACCACACGGGGCTTGAGGCTTGTGTTTATGATTATGTGATGGGGTTCGATCAGTCCAAGGGCTATGCCGAGAGGATGCTGTCGCTTGTTGACTATAGCCTGCCGCTATATCTGCAGGAGGGCAAAAGCCAGCTTGTTATAGCCGTGGGCTGTACCGGCGGTAAGCACCGTTCGGTAACGCTGACAAGGGTACTGTATAATCATCTTCTGGAAACGGGACAGCGGGCTATCGTTCATCACCGCGACATAAGAAAAGACTGATATGGTTTTATTACGGCAGGGGAGATAAATGTCATTTTCAAAGGATACAAAAAAAGAGCTATGCGACTGTGATACAGGTACGGCGGAGGAAATGACGGCGCTGTGCTACGGTATGACGCTTTATTCGCGCGTGTTTTCCTTTTCGTCGCTGACGGCGTCTACCGAGTCAAAGCCGTGTGCGGTGCTTTACGCAAATCTGCTGTCATCGCTTACCGGTACCATAGTAGAGCTTAGCTCTGCTCTTACTCACAGGTCGGGAGAAAACAATATTTACACCGTTTCCGTACCCGATAAAAATGACTGTGAAAAAATATTCGATCATTTCGGACATTCAAAGAAAAGAGTGAGCCTGCAAATAAACAGGGCAAATATAGACAATGAAGGATGCCTGCCGTTTTTTCTGCGCGGAGTGTTTCTTATATGTGGAAATGTGTCCTCGCCGGAAAAGGACTATCACCTGGAGTTTGTTGTTCCGCACAAGAATTTAGCATCGGATCTCGTCAGAATAATAACCGAGATAGAAGAGCTTGATGCACAGCCGAAAACGGTTATGAGAAAGGGCAGCTATATAGTCTATATCAAGGGCAGCGACTGCATAACGGATATCCTGACCTATATGGGCGCACAGATGTCCTCCCTTGATATTATTCAGAATAAAATGCTAAAGGACGTCCGCAACAAGGTAAACAGGCGTATAAATTCCGAGACCGCAAATATAAACAAGACTGCCACCGCTTCGGCAAAGCAGCTGTATGCTATAAGGCTCATAATGGAGAAGCAGGGGCTTGGCTCGCTGCCGGATGAGCTGAGAGAGCTTGCACAGCTAAGGCTCGACAATCCGGAGTACAACCTCAGGGAGCTTGGCGCGGCTCTGTCAAAGCCGATAAGCCGTTCCGGAGTAAATCACAGACTGGTACGCATTATGAAGATCGCCGGGGAGCTTTCGGAAAAATGAAAAGTATTGTTAATTATATTTATCATTTCCTGACTGACGGTATTTTTTATATAGGGATAATTATTCCTGTATTAATACTGCTCAGGATACTGTACTTAAGGGATAAAAAGGGCAGGCGGCTTTATTTTCGGCTCGACCCGGGCGGCGAGTTTTCATTTTATCTGCTTGCAGTATATCTTATAATGCTCTTTACACAGACCGTCATAGTCGAAGCTCAGAGTATAAATGATATAAATCTCATCCCCTTTGCAATAATAGTGCAGCAGCTTCACGATATGCTTACCACACGCGAGGAGCTTACCATATACATGCTGAATATTTTCGGAAATATGGCGGTTTTTGTACCGGTAGGCTTTCTCTTTGCAGGAGCCTTTAAGAAGGGCTTTTTGCGAACGACGTTTTACGGTTTTTTTGTATCGCTTATTATCGAAGTATCCCAGCTGCCCTTACCCAGGACAACGGATGTCGACGATCTTATACTGAACACCCTTGGTGCTGCTATAGGGTGCTCTGTATATCTGTTAATAAAAACAGCAAAAAGAAAAGACTAAGAAACCGGCAGGCTTTTGTCTGTCGGTTTTTCATTTAAATGCAATGTGCAGACGTTTCTCAGAATTAAATTACAATTAAAGATTCGGTGACTGGCAGATTAATAAAAAATAATCAAATATTTTGTAATTATTAACGAAATTAATATTAAAGTATATCTTTTTTTATATAATGTGTTATAATGTTCTTAATATATTTCTCAAAGGCATTATGTGAAAGGGATGATCATATGGGAAAACTTAAAACCCTGACAAAGAGAATTCTGGCAGGAGCTACAACGGCGACGCTGCTTTTATCTGCATTTTCGGTACTGCCGTCCGGTTCTTTTTCCGACAGCCTGTTTTCGACTACGGTAGGCGCATATACTTCTTCGAACGACCCGGCAAGACCGGAGCAGGTTAGTGGCGTTTTTCAGATCGCTTCCGCTGAAAACCTGAAATGGTTCGCGGCTCTTGTTAACGGAGAATTAGAAGACAACGTTCATACTCAGAATGCAGAGGCAGTCCTGACAGAGGATATAGTATTGGACGATAACACCATGATAGGTACCGAGAGCAGTCCCTTCGAGGGTGTGTTTGACGGCGGACTGCATACCGTAACTGTGGCATATAATACCGATACGGATACGGAATACACCGGACTTTTTGCTTATACTGATGGTGCAACGATAAAGAATGTAAAGGTCGAAGGCACAATAAAAGCGGATCTTAATGTCGGTTCTGTCTGCGGCAAGGCAATCGGCGGCACGATCAGCGGCTGCTCTTCGTCTGTTACGATAAATATGGGGGCACCGGCAGCTTTAATAGGTGTTGAAGGATTCAGATACGGCGGAGGACTGGTCGCTGTTGCCGAAGGACTTACTATGCACGATTGCTGTTATTCGGGAATATTAAATAAGGCATATTTTGGTGGTTCATATCCCCAAGGTGATTTTTCCGGTCTGATCGGAAATAGCAATACAGAGACTACGATCAAAAACTGTTTTGTTTATAATTATTGTAATCAGACCGTGATGTTTGGTATGATGGATAATCCTAGTATTTTTGATGATTATTACAACGACGGAGATGCTCTATACTATATTTCCGACGGTAATGCTGAAGTAAGCGATTGCTATTATTTTGAGTATTGTTTTACGCAAAAGGAATCGACCGGTGTAGAGGCTGCTGATGAGGAAAAAATATCCAGCGGTGAGCTTGCGCATACGTTGAGACTGAATCAGTTGTCGAGACAGGATCAGTCTGATGGTGCATTATGGGGTCAGGATCTGAATAGTGTTAATTCCGAAAACTATAGAGGTTCTGTAGATTTGGGATACCCAGAGGTCTTTAAGGTGACTGTATGGAAAGATCAAAAAGACTTCGGCACACCCGTTATACTTTATAAAAACAAAGAACTGAACATTAGCGATCTTGACAACTGCAATTTTTCAGGTACTCTGGACCGGGTTGTTACTTCCTTGACCTTGGACGGTACTTTATATACACCCGATACTATACCGGTGCTCACCAATGACTGCGTGATAGTTGCTACTTATCAAGGAGCTTCAAATATAATGGTTGTAGAATCAGCTGTGAATATAGCAAATGAAAAAGAATTCAGGATTTTTGCAAAAAATTTAAATTCATATGCTGGTTACAATATAAAACTGAATAGCGACATCACACTCCCAAAGAATTATATGGTTGACTCTGTAATTATTGAGGATGATGAACCGGAACCCGTTTACTTTACAGGTGCTTTTAACGGAAACGGACACACTATAACGATAAACTGTGATCACGCTGTTAATGCCTCTAAGTACGGTTTGTTCGCAAATACGGATGGCGCAGAGATAAAGGATCTGACTGTGAAGGGTAATATCAAGGCTGAGGACGGTGCTGACATAAAAAGCGCTGCCGGCTTAATATGTTATGCATATAACACAAAGATAACCAATTGCGTTGTAGATCTTACAGATGTTTCAGATGTAACAGAAGGCTTCGGAGGATTTATCGGTACCGGTGCCGGTTCGACGATATTCAATTCCGCGTTTATCGGCAGATTATCCGAGTGCAGCAATATAGGCGGAATGATAAAAGAGACTTATAGCAATAACATTTATAATAGCTATGCATATCTCACAGTTGATAATTGTACTAATGTTAACAGTGTATATGTATCTGGAGAAGAAACTACCGGTACTGCTTGCTTCGTCTGTGTAAACGGAACCGATAGCTACACTAATAACAATGATGTTGCAGGAGCAGCTAAAACGGCAGAGGAATTTGCAAACGGCACGGTTGCGTACGGTCTTAGTCAGTATAGTAACAGTAATTATCAGCCTGACAGCGGTAAGGCTTGGGGACAGGAATTATTCGGTGATAATGTAAATACCTTGCCGGTTTTAGGAGGAACTAAGGTATATAGTGCGTATATCTATAAAAAAGATGAAGATGGTAATTATGTAGCTGATAAGACTGCACATGTGAACGAACTGAGTGATATTTTATCTGATACGCCTGTAGTAGAGGGCAGCTTCTTTGACGGCTGGTACAAAGAAATCGAATGTACCAACCTGTGGACAGCAGGCGATGCGTTTAGTGATAAAGATAGCTTCTACCTGAAATACACCAAGTACACAGACGCCGCAAATGTAGTAGCACGTTCCATAAGCCTTAACGGAGATATAGCAGTAAACTTCTATCTGAGCCTTGATGACAGAGTAAAGACTGCTGACGGTTCCTTTATCCGCTTTACATATCCGAATGGAACAACACAGGATATAGCTGCGTCGACGCTTTCGGGAACAAAACCGCTGAATGTTAACGGTGTTACGGTTGATTGTTATGTAGTCAGCATAAATGTTGCCGCTAAGGAAATGGCGGACGTGGTGAAGCTGGAGGTATTCTATGGAGGAGAAGAAATTGAAGAAAACAGCTATACAGTTAAACAGTATGCCGAAACAATAATAAAGAACGGTAACAATTCCTTTAATGAGAATGAAATAGCTGTAGCAACTGCTATGCTGAACTACGGTGCAAACTCGCAAAAGGTATTTAATTATAATACCGATAACCTTGCAAACAGCGGTCTGACGGATGAGCAAAAGAATGTTTCGGATGTAACAGAGAGCACCTTTAGTAATACAGATTATCTTACATATAAGTACTCCAGCGCAAAAATAGACGGACTTACCTATCAGGGCACGTCTCTGCTGCTTGAATCCGAAACTACACTCAGGCACTATTTTAAACTGAGTGACGGTCTGGATATCAACACTCTTACATTTAAATACACTACTGACAACAGTACATATGTTTCGGTCAGCGCACAGTACAATGCCTCTAAGAAAATGTATTATGTAGATATAGAGAACATAGCAGCAAAATCACTCGGCGATTTCATTATTCTTCGGGCAGATAAGGGTGACGATCATTATTCGATCAAATACAGCCCGTATAACTATGTTTACTTTGTTTTGAACGATGCTGATAGTACCAATGATATGAAGGACACTGTACGTTCACTGTACAAGTACGGCACATCTGCAAAAACCTACTTCGATAATAAGAATAGATAGAGTCAAACAAAGGACAAAAAGGAGACTGATGACCCATGTACAAGGAAGAATACGAAAAACCAAAAATGAATATAACGAAGTTTAAAACAGAGGATGTTGTGGATATTATAGAGACATCAAATGAAGCACCTGCTACTCCCGGTATAGGAACAGAGGATCCTAACTTATAACCACAAAAGCAAGCCGTAGTAAACCTACGCCCCTTGCTTGCCTGAAGCAAAGCTTTTGATTTCATGCTTTGTTAGTCATTAAACCAAATCATTAAATGCTCTGCTGTGTGTAAACGCATAGCAGAGCGTTTTCCTGCGAAAAAAGATCAAAAGAGTGTAGTTATTTACCTTAACGCGGGTAACTTCCGAAAAATAAATCCTATGTGCAATACCGGGAAAAATAAAGTGTTAATTATTTGAAAAACTGGCAATAAGTAGAAAACATTAAATATCCATATTTTTAACAAACGGCGGCTTGACTGCGTTAATTTTTTATGATAGACTATTTTTTATAGGGCAAAGTATCAGTGCTTTGCTGAATTTCTGTTAGGAAAGTGGTTACTGAAGTTGAATATAGAGTATGCAGGAGAATGGAGAAAACCAAGGGTTATGAAAAAACCGGTATATGATATAGTTAAAAGAATAATTGATTTTGTTCTGGCACTTTTGGCATTCATAATACTCAGCCCGTTATTTCTTATATGCTGTATTGTGATCTCGCTTAGCGATAAGCAAGGTCATCCCATTTTTTCACAAAAGCGCTGCGGAAAAAACGGAAAGCTGTTTACCTTGTATAAGTTTCGTACTATGCGTACGGATGCAGAGCAGCTGAAGCAGGATCTGATGGACCGGAATGAAATGGATGGTCCTGTGTTCAAGATCAAGGACGATCCGAGAATAACAAAGGTTGGAAAATTTTTGCGTGCAACTTGTATTGACGAGCTTCCACAGCTTATTAATATTATAAAAGGAGATATGAGTATAGTCGGTCCCAGACCGGCACTCCCCGAGGAAGTGGAAGAGTATACCGAGGAGCAGCGAGTAAGGCTTTCTGTTCTCCCGGGGCTTACCTGCTATTGGCAGGTCAGTCCAAACAGGAATGACATTACCTTTGAAGAATGGATGGAGCTTGACAGAAAGTACATAAACGACAGAAGTCTTGGACTTGACATAAAGCTGATCTTTAAAACAATGATAGCCGTGGTAAAGAACCACGACGGCAGATGATAAAAAATCTATGATATCATAAAAAGCCACCGCCTTTTATCAGTAAAAAGACGGTGGCTTTTTATGGCTCTATAATAAAAGTTGGGGTAACAAATAGAGCCTACAAAGAATAAATAAAAAAGTAGAGCATATTTACACCAAATCCGTTAAAATGGAATTGT
>JAHKXX010000242.1 GCA_020627425.1 bacterium | reverse complement strand
CTTGCCAATGGGAACTGGCACGGCGCAGCCGTGACTGAGGGGTATTGTGTAGAGAAATATACTCGCCTCTACCTCAAAGCAGCGTCAAGTGCCGCCCTGTGCGGCACGGCGCGGAAAGAGAGGGACAATAAACCAAGCTCGACCGCGTGCCAAGAAGGTCGGCGGCAACACCAACTACAGTGCGCGAATTGACACCGGCGGCACGCCGGATATTTTGCTTGCAATTTGAAAAAGTGTATAGTATAATTATAGAAGCGCATATGCTTTTTTGAAAAATAAGGGATATGTTAAGTAAAAAAACAGGAGGATTTTTTTATGATCACAGCAGGCGATTTCAGAAACGGTGTTACATTTGATATGGACGGTCAGGTAGTAACCATAGTAGAGTTTCAGCATGTAAAACCGGGTAAGGGCGCTGCCTTTGTCCGTACAAAAATAAAGAACGTAATAACAGGTGCGGTCGTTGAGAGAACATTTAACCCCAGCGATAAGTATCCGACAGCTTTTATAGAGAGAAAGGATATGGAGTACCTCTATAACGACGGAGATCTGTACTACTTTATGGATCAGGAGACCTATGAACAGCTTCCTATCAATAAGGAAAAGCTCGGCGACTCCTTCAGATTCGTAAAAGAAAATATGGTATGTAAGATACTCTCCTACAAGGGCAACGTATTCGGTATAGAGCCGCCGAACTTTGTAGTGCTGACAGTAACACAGACAGACCCGGGCTTCAAGGGCGACACGGCTACAAACGTAACAAAGCCCGCTACCCTTGAGACAGGTGCAGAGATAAAGGTACCTCTCTTTATCAACGAGGGCGACCAGATACAGATAGACACCAGAACGGGAGAGTATATGGCAAGAGCATAACAGCCCGTTATTAAGGAAAAGGAGAAGAAGAAAATGGAACTTGCAGAGAAAGCCGCATATATAAAGGGACTTGTGGACGGACTGGAGCTTGACCCTGCCGATAAGCAGACAAAGGTCATAAAGGCTCTTGTAAGTCTTGTAAATGAAATGGCAGAGGCTATAGGCGAGCTTGAACAAAGCTACGACGATGTATGCGATCAGATAGACGCACTTGACGAGGATCTCGCAGGTGTAGAGGATCTTCTTTTTGAGGACTATGAGGATGACGACGACAGCGTGTGTGACTACTGCCTCGCTGATTCCGAGTCTGATATGGCATACGAGGTCACCTGTCCCACATGCGGTTCAACCATCGGACTCAGCGACGACAAGCTCGGTCTTGGTGAGATGACGTGTCCGAACTGCGGTCAGAGTCTTGAATTTGACTATGACGAGGATGAGCTTGACGGCGAGGACGAGGAATAAGGCTTGTTTACTTGCTGTGCGGAATCCTGCAAAAAAGCAGGGTTCCGCATTTTCATAATCCGAAAATCGCAAATGAAAGGAAGGATACTATGCTTATAAGTATGCTCCGTTCGGGCAGTGTAGATATATGGAGCGTTATCATTTATATCCTGTCGACGCTTATTGTTGTTTTTCTTGTGCTGCCTTTTCACGAGTGGGCGCACGGCTTTGTGGCCTATAAGCTCGGTGACAGAACAGCAAAGATAAACGGCAGACTTACCCTGAATCCGCTGGCGCATGTAGACCCTCTCGGCGCAGCACTTCTGCTGCTGATAGGCTTCGGCTGGGCAAAGCCCGTACCAGTAGATTCAAGAGCTTTCAAAAACCCAAAGGTCGGTATGGCTCTTACAGCACTTGCAGGACCCGTAGCAAACCTTATAGCGGCTATAGCGTCGGGTCTTGTTATGAACGGAATAATAACCATTCTCATTCATTCAAATATAACGTACTCGACAGCCTCGCTATGGTATTATCTGCTGATGTTTTTTCAGTATCTGATGATAATCAATATAGGACTTGCGGTGTTTAACTTTATACCCGTTCCTCCGCTGGACGGTTCAAAGATACTTATGGCGTTTCTGCCTGACAGAGCGTGTATGTGGCTGTATGCACACGAGCAGATATTCTCGATAGCTCTCTTTGTGCTTATTATGGCAGGCGGACTCAGCTCTTTTCTCGGTGCTGCACAGACGGTGCTTTATCGTGGCATAGACTATATCACCGAGCTGCCGTTCTCGTGGTCGTGGTGAGGCTATGGAAAAAATATCCTATAAATTAGATGTATTCGAGGGACCCCTCGACCTTCTGCTG
>JAHKXX010000241.1 GCA_020627425.1 bacterium | reverse complement strand
CCGTTGCAATATAATTACGCTCCCCCGTGAAGAAATCACTTTCATCACGGATGATAACAGGTCCCTCGAAGATGTTTGGTATTTCCTGATTCGAGGGATCAAGCCAGATTTTAACCCTGTACTGACAGTAAGAGCCGAGCTCAAGCATAGCCTTCTCCGTCTGAATAATGGAATTTGGATAAACTATCTTCAACCAGTTGATAAGGTCGGACTCGTGGAAATACCACGTCTTGCTCTGACCGTTCCACAGGATGTAGTCGTTCGGATCATAGCCTGCTTCCTGACTTTTCTGCTTTACATATGGAGAAACCTTGCTCCAAAACTTCTGTTTAGACTCCTCGGTTAACTCATATTTCTGTTCAATCTGTGTGAATTCATTTGTATTCGTACTCATTTAAGAAACCTCTTCTTTCTGTAAATCCTTGATTCGATTGCCGAGATTTGTGTTGCGTCTTACAATGCGGTTATTATCAATGCATCTGTAAACACAGTCTCTTGATCCGACAATCGTGACATTTTCCGTTGCTCTCGTAACACCCGTATAGAGCAGGTTACGGTAGAGCATATTATCGAAGTAATCGAGCATAGGGATTATGACGTCTGTATACTGACTGCCTTGACTCTTATGGATAGTAACAGCATAGGCAAGCTCGACGTTGAACATATCCTCAAAACTGAAATCAACAACCCTGCCGAATCCGAAATCAATACGAAAGATATATCCCCCATCGCTCTTAGAGATAGATTTGATATAGCCTGTATCGCCGTTACAAATCTGAACCTCATTGCTTTTTGAATCCAAAACAGTAATATTCTTGTTCTGCATAACACGATCATTAACTCGGAACAGATTCTTACCGACTTTATGCTCGGCTTTATCGGACGAAAGCGGATTAACTGCCTCCTGAAGCGTTTTGTTGAGAGCATTAGTCGCGCAAACACCTTTCTTCTTCAGCGGAGAAAGGACAACGACGTTCTCAAAACCATGATTGTTGATAGCTTGGAGATATAACCTGGTGATAGTTTCAACAGCCTGCTGCGGCGATGGCTCCTCAACAATCTTGAAGTTATCATTTGTTATAACGCTCCTGATACCGTAACGTATATTTGATGCGTTTTTGATGATAACATTATCAAAAGACTGTCTGTAGATTACATCCAGCTTTGTATAAGGAACCTTGCACGAACGAACAAGCTCATGAAGCACGTTGCCCGCTCCGACTGACGGGAGCTGTGCCGTATCACCAAGGAACAATAGCTTAGTTTTCTCGGGATTAACTGCTGACAGGATCCTATATGTTACATACATATCAGTCATAGAGAACTCGTCAATTATCAGCATTTTAGCGTCAAGAGCCTCTATATCCTCGGGCTTATCATCAATATCGGCTTTCAATCCTAATGTCGAATGAATTGTATTGGCAGGATGTCCCGTAGCTTCAGCCATCCTCTGAGCCGCTTTACCGGTCGGCGCCGCAAGGACAATGTCCTCGGACTTATATCCTCTCTTATATAGCACCTGAAGAATCGCTTTTAATACGGTAGTTTTGCCTGTACCCGCGCATCCTACTATAATTGACAACTGATTATTGATCGCCATTTTTACTGCTTCAGCCTGCTTTGGAGCAAGCTCGATCCCGAACTTCCTTTCAACCAGAGTAATAAAAGCGTCGGTTTGCATATTGTCATTACTCTTAGTATTAAGAAAGCCGTTAATCATTTCAGCCGATTTCTTCTCAAAGTAGTAGTTACCGGGAAGATATGCGTTACCATAGTCGCCGCAAAGTCTGCCTATACGAGCCATATCAAACATAACCTGCTTAACATCGTCATAATAAACGACCTGCTGATAAAAGCCATCATTCAGTCTTTTCAAAACTGAATCGAGCAATCTGCGCTGTGGCAAGTACAAATGGCCGTTAGTCTGAACCATCTTGAGCTCGTCGATAATACAGGCGACAATCCTATCCTTATGGGCAGGATCACAGTTAAATCTTGAGCTTATCGCATCCAGTGTATCAAAGGACAAACCATTGATTTCCGATAACACAAACGGATTCTCCTTAAGCTGCTTCACAGCAGATACTTTACGGTCGCGCTTCTGAAAGAACATCTTAATATCCATAGCTGTCTTTGAGGTTATTCCAAACGGCGTCAGAAGCTTGATGAGCTCTGAGTTTCCCTTTGTTTTCTCGTATGAAACAAGTATCTTATCAATACTGCTTTTTCTCAGACGAGGAACCTCAGATAATCTTTCGGGATTGTTTTCAAGCACCTTTAGCGTTTCATCACCAAAGGTATCTGTCATTTTTTGAGCGACCTTCGGCCCGATACCGTCCACAAAATCAATAAGGTATTGCTGAATACCCTCGACGTCGGTGGGCTGGATAATCTGAGCTGAATTAACGACAATGGTATAACCGTAAACAGGTTCAACCTTAAAGTCGCCGTTAATCAACACATCATATTCCTTGGGAGTCGGGATATCGTAACCTTTGACCGACACGGTAATCTTGCGGCGACGTTCGTTCTTATCGAGGAATTCTTCGGGAATGTTCTTCTTGGAAGTCTTGAAGATAGCGATTGTGAAATGATTCTCGTACTTCCGTTTTGTTTCAACAAATCTGCATGGAATCTGTACGTTCATCAGTCTTTTACCTTCTTTGCCGAGATTGAGAACTTTCTCGAAACACCTTCCGTGATAAACTCTGAGGCGTCGGGATACTTAGCTACAAGCAAATCGTAGTTTTTTGCCGAAATTGACTTGCGTGGTGTTCTGTTGCTCATATCGACAACGTAGATCTTGTCTCCGAGAGAGATTTCTCCAAGAGAGTTATTGCCCATAGCTTCCATAATGGGAACCTTAAGCCCATCAAGCTCAGAAGCAATACGACGCGCTGATTTCTCATAGATTGATTTTTCCTCAGATAAGGCGAGGTACTGCTGCACCGTATCGCTTATTGTTTCGGGAAGTGTGAAAGTGGTTTCTTCAGCCAAAGGATGAGTCGCCCAAAATCTGTTGATGGCGCTCTCCCCTTCCACCGAACGAAGTGAAGGAACGGTATTATTGTGCAAATGCTCAACAAATTCGCGCTCCGCGGTCTCAAGCTCATCCTCGCCCCCTATATCACGGTCATATTTACGGATAATGAGGTCGTCGAGATTGTTGTTGTAAGAACAGCAGAAAAACGAGCCCGCTACATTCAAGTCCTCAAGAGTGCGCGGATAATGAAGCACCGCCTGGTCATAGTATGACGGCGGCACCTTTCCGTTCTCCCACTTCTTGAGCCCGTTGTAATTGGTGGTCTTAATCTCCAGAACATAGAGTTGGTCATCCAGCTTCGTAAAGTAGTCCACGTTGGCAACCATAAAACCAGTTCGCAGATTGAAGAATATCATTGAGTTTTTGTAAACAGGAAGTCCGGTTTTCGCAGAAAATCCGATTGCCGTCAGTTCTTCAAGAGAATTACCGAACTCCATAGCGTACTCCTGCGACTCGGAGAAATTCTTCTCCACGCCGTTTCTGATTTCCTCAAACAGCTCCTGCTCGGTTTTGTAAAGGTTATCTCCCTTACAAACACCTGCCGAACTGCCGCCGATGCAGTAATGCCTGGTTACCGTTCCATCGTTATGATGAAGGTCAAACCGTGTACGAATAGCTCTCCAATCGTCCTTTGAAAGCTTTGCGCCGTCAGCAAGACCGATTGTGCTGTTTCCGTACGGAATACAGTCTCCCTCATAGATTTGAATAAAGCCGTCATCGCTGTATTCAAACTGAATAAGACCGTCGTCATTAATACGTCTTGTCGGTGACTGAATCGTTGCTCTCGTGAT
>JAHKXX010000240.1 GCA_020627425.1 bacterium | reverse complement strand
TGTGTTGCCGCCTGCCTTGTTGGCACGCGTACAGATCTGGTTTATTGTACCTCTTTTTCCGCGTCGCGGCACTCAGGGTGCCGCTTAGCGCTGCTTTATTAGTGGAAGCGAGTGTTTTTTTCTACTCTTATTCATTGTTTCCGATGAGAGTGTACACGATTATTATTCTTTTTTGCTTTAAGCTTTCAGTATTCATTTATAATTAAAAGTTGGTACACCAAGTAGAACAGAGAAATATATTCTTTTCCAAAATAAACCAGCACGAGCGGCGCTTTTGTGCGCCGTGACGCGGAAAAAGAGAGACAATAAACCCAACTTGTACGCGTGCCTATAAAGTTGGCGGTAACACCCACTTGAGTGCGCGAATTGCTCAGCGCGAGCACGCGCAAAAAACACGTTGTAATATTTGGAAGAATGATGTATAATGTTATATAATATTAGTATGGGGACGTATGAAAACAAGAAAAATATCAGGGGGTATCGGTATGGATATCTTTTTAAGGACACTTGAAGCTATGGAATATGAGCTTTCCGAATTGCACGAGGCACAGCGAGCGGAGCTGATAAAAAAATGTATTTATAACAGACAGAATGACGGGACCGTTGACGGGTTTCTCAGACTGTTTTCTCCCAGCGGAGAATTTTCCGGTTTCTCCTTTAGTAAAAAGAAACTCGGCGTAGTCCGCTGCTACTATGCAAATCAGCTGTTCGGAGCACTCGTCTCCATGGCTACCCAGACTGCTGTCTTTGAAAAACAGGGCAGAGAGATGACTATGGACTTTATCTACAGATATTTCGGCAGACCCACCGAGACGCTCGGGGGGAGCAAATGCGCGGATTGTAACGCCGTGAATATCAGCCTGCTGAATATACACGAGATAATAGCTCCGAGAATAATATCAGTACGGGTCATAGAGGGACTTGAAGAAAACAAGCTGATAGAGAAAATAACTCCCGTTATGACTATGCAGGCTCCCGAGCTTCAGCGAGAGGAAATGCCGGTCAGAAGAATGCTCAAAAACAGCGGTATAGACGGTCTGTACATAACCGAAAAGGAAACAGATACCTCGTGCAGCAAATGCGGCTGCAACAGGCTTTCGCCGTGCCGTCTGATCAAAAGTGTGAGAAACAACAAATTTATACTCTTGGGAGCAGCAAAACAATAAAAAGAAAAAGGAGTAAAGACAGATGAAAAGAATTGCTTCGGCTTTGCTTTTGTCGTGTGCGCTTGTGTTTCCGCTGTGCGGCTGCGGCAGCGGCACAGTTTATCAGGCGTCCCAGAACAGCGCGACAAAGACAGTGGAAATATCTCAGAATTCACAGACCGAGGAATTTACAAACGAAGGCTATAAGAAAAATCCGCAGTACAATTCGGCTGTGCTTGACATCTCGGATGACAATATGAAAAAATCCAAGGTCGATCTCAGCGAGCCGGTCGTTTTTACACTCTCCAACGTAGAGGATATTGAAAGCTTTCAAAGTAAATATGAAACCACCTATTCTCTGAATACTGTGGACAGCGGCGACAGCTTTAACGAGATAACAAAGGATTTTAACGCGGCTTATTTTGACAGCAGGTGCGTTGTTGTGATCCTGACAGGCTACAAAAAGGGTACAGAGTCAAACGCCGGAATGATAAGCTACGACGGAAAGACCATTACGCTTGATTACTATGCAGCAAAACCCGCAGACGGCGACGATGTAGCCTTCGGCGGAGAGGTCATCAGCATAATGCGCGACGATCTCGGAAAGAAGGGCAACCCCGAGATAAAGCTTAACCGGATTGACGGCGAAGAAATAACCGAAGACCCCGGCGATGCGGAGATAATCACGGACAATGGGGAAACCTCGGAGGAGCCGGAGCTGCTGACCGGGGAAAGCCCGGTATCTGCCAATGATAATGGTGAAGGATCCTGATAAACGGTCAATAAACTGTTATTTTAAAAAAACACTACAAATTTTATATTGAGTGTGGTATAATATATTTTATTTAGAAAAATTATGAGGTGAATACCAATGGGACTTAAATCATGGTTCAACGGCAGTAACAGCCGACACGAATTAAAAAAGATCCAGCCGCTTGTTGACAAGGTGCTGGAGCTTGAGAGCAAATATAAGGATTATTCCGACGATGAACTTCGCGCCGAAACAGACAGATTCAAAGCTATGTTCACCGACGATATGGACAACCGGGAAAGAGACAAGGTACTCGATACTATCCTTCCCGAGGCATTTGCGGTCTGCCGCGAGGCTTCGTGGAGAGTGCTCGGTATGAAGCACTTCAAGGTTCAGATAATCGGCGGTATCATTCTTCACCGCGGACGTATCAGTGAGATGAAGACCGGTGAAGGTAAGACCCTCGTTGCTACACTGCCTGCATACCTTAATGCTCTTGCAGGACAGGGCGTTCATGTAGTAACCGTAAACGAATACCTCGCAAGACGTGACGCCGAGTGGATGGGCAAGATATACCGTTTCCTCGGACTTACAGTAGGTATCCTTCAGCACGACTCCACAAACGATCAGCGCAAGGAAGCGTACAATTCCGACATAACCTATGCTACAAACAACGAGCTGGGCTTTGACTATCTGCGTGATAATATGGTTGTCTACAAGGCAAACAAGGTTCAGCGCGGTCACTCGTTCGCTATTGTCGATGAGGTCGACTCAATACTTATAGATGAAGCGAGAACACCGCTTATCATATCCGGTCAGGGCGACAAGTCCACCGAGCTTTATACAAAAGCAGACACCTTTGCAAAAACGCTGAGATGCAAGAGAATAGCCGAAACCGACTCAAAGGTAGACAACGATCAGGAATATATTGACGAGGGCATTGACTATATAGTTGATGAAAAGGCAAAGACCGCAACCCTTACCCCTGCGGGCGTAAAGAAAGCCGAAAAGTATTTTGATGTAGAAAACCTTACCGATCCCGAGAACATTACTTTACAGCACCATATCAATCAGGCGATAAAGGCAAACGGCGTTATGAAGCGCGATATAGAGTATGTAGTCAACGAAAAGGGAGAGGTAATAATCGTTGATGAATTTACGGGTCGTCTTATGTACGGTCGTCGCTATAACGAGGGACTTCATCAGGCTATAGAGGCAAAGGAAGGCGTGAACGTACAGCGCGAGAGCAAGACCCTTGCCACGATCACCTTCCAGAACTTCTTCAGACTCTACAGCAAGCTTTCCGGTATGACCGGTACGGCTATGACAGAGGAAACAGAGTTCTCAGAGATCTATAAGCTGGACGTTATCGAGATACCGACCAACAAGCCTGTACAAAGAATAGATTTCCCGGATCTTATTTTCAGAACAGAGGAAAGCAAGTTCAAGGCTCTTATCGAGGATATTGCCGAGGCACACAAGAACGGACAGCCCGTGCTTGTAGGTACTGTGTCTATAGACAAGTCCGAGGAGCTAAGCCGTATGCTGAAGAAAAAGGGTATCAAGCATAACGTGCTCAACGCAAAGCTTCACGCAAAGGAAGCCGAGATAGTAGCCCAGGCAGGTAAGCTTGGCGCTGTTACCATCGCTACAAATATGGCAGGCCGTGGTACCGATATAAAGCTCGGCGGTAACGACGAGTTCCTTGCAAAGGCAGAAATGCGCCGTATGGACTACGATGATGAGATGATAGAGGAGGCTACGGGCTACGCCGAAACGAACGATGAAGAAATACTTAAGGCGAGAGAGACCTACCGCAGTTTGCTTGAAAAATACAGAGCCGAGACCGAGGCTGAAGCAGAAAAGGTAAGAGAAGCCGGCGGATTGTTTATAATGGGTACAGAGCGCCACGAGTCAAGGCGAATAGACAACCAGCTGCGCGGACGTTCCGGACGTCAGGGCGATCCGGGCGGAAGCCGTTTTTACCTGTCTGCCGAGGATAATCTGCTCAGACTTTTTGCAGGGGACAGAATAGCCGCGATCATGGACAGGATGCCGGGTGATGATGACGCACCTCTTGAGAGCAAGATGCTTTCAAAGACCATAGAGAGCGCACAGGCAAAGGTAGAGGCAAGAAACTTTAACATAAGAAAGAGCGTGCTTGAATTTGACGACGTTATGAACCGTCAGCGTGAGATAATATACAGCCAGCGCGATCAGGTTCTGGACGGAGAAAATCTCAGGGAGACTATACTAAAGATGATCCCCGATACGGTAAGCTCTATAGTTTCCGAATATCTGCCGCATGATGACAAGGACAACTGGAATCTGAAGGGACTTCGCGAGGCTCTGAAGGGCTGGCTTATCCCCGAGGACGACGAAGAGACTCTTGTCTATAAGACGGAGGAGCTTGATAACCTTGAAAAGGAATACCTGATAAACGAACTGACAGAGCTTGGTACAAAGACCTACGAGGAGAACGAGACGCTTATCCCCGAGGAAACAATGCGAGAGCTGGAGAGAGTTTATCTGCTGAAGAACGTTGATAATTACTGGATGGAGCATATCGACGCTATGGAAGAGCTGAAGCGCGGTATCCGTCTGCGCAGCTATGGCCAGCATGATCCTGTAGTAGAGTACAGGATCGAAGGCTTTGATATGTTCGACGATATGATAAGAAGCATTCGTGAGGATACGATAAAGCTTCTGCTCGTTATTCCGAAGCGCGTAAGCGAAAGACTGAAGCAACAAAACGAAATGCGTGAGCTGGCTATAAAGCGTGCTGCAAACGGCAGAGCAAGAGCAGCGGCTCTGGCAGCTCTTGAGGCAAAGAGAGCAGGACTCGAGGCACAGGCTGACCTTAATCCCGAGCCTCTTGTATCAAACGACAGCGATGAGCCTCTTGATGAAACAAAGCCGCTTGATACGGCTGACGACATAGAGCTGAGCGAGGAGGACGATTCTATCCTCGGCTCGGACGTGTCCGATGAGGATGACGAGGATGAAGAAGAATACTCCGAGGAGGATATTCAGAAGGCAGCAGGACAGTTTATGAAGCGTGAGCAGGTAGCAATGCCCACATCTACAAATCTTGACGGAGAGAGCGCTCCGGTAAGACGCACCGTAAAGAAGGTAAAGGTCGGCAGAAACGACCCGTGTCCCTGCGGCAGCGGCAAAAAATATAAGAAGTGCTGCGGCAAAAACGCTTAATAAATAAAGCTTTTGATACGGACACTCGGCGCAGTGCCTGCGCTGTCAATTCGCGCACTGTAGTTTGTGTTAGCGCCTACTTTATTGGCACGCGGTCAAGTTTGGTTTATTGTCCCTCTCTATCCGCGCCGTGCCGCACAGGGCGGCACTTGACGCTGGATTGGAGTGTAGACTTTATGTTAACAAAAAGCATAATAGTTTTGCCCGCATTTACAAAGGCGGCAGAGTCCAGAGGGCGCGGGTGTCCTCTGGACTGTTTTTTGAGAGGGGAAGACCTGGGAAAGAGGGTGCGGGTCTCCGGTGGAGACCTCTCAGCCGCAGGCTGAGAAGCACCGACCGAGCCGACAGGCGAGACCTTCCCCTTGTAGCGGT
>JAHKXX010000239.1 GCA_020627425.1 bacterium | reverse complement strand
TATGACACCCTATGACGGTTCGGATACTGAGAGCCGTGTGGAATATGCCGTTGATCATGTAGGTACAAAGGAAAACCATGATAGGGAATGGGAAATAGCGAAAAAGACAATTACTCTTGTAAAGAATGATAATGATACGCTTCCGCTCAATACAAATAACCAAAAGACAGTTGTCCTTGTACCATATGACGATGAAACGATCCCAATGAATTATGCAGTGAGAAAACTTACACAGGAGGGAAAACTGCCGGAGGGTGCAGTTGTAGAAAGCTATTCCTACAGGTACAAGACACTTGAGGATATGATGCCCACAATCGAGGGTGCGGACAATGTTATCTTCCTGTCAGAAATATATGGTACTTATGCTTTGTCAGGAGATATTGCAAAAATGGCGGATGCTATCTGTGATGATATCCACAGCAGAAACGGCAAATTCATTGTTATGTCAGTAAACCTTCCATACGATGTGGCACGTTTTCAAAATGCAGACGCGATAATGCTTGCATATCTTGCGGTATCAATGCCTGTCGACCCGGAGGATAAGATCAAAGAGATACAAAGGTACGGTGCTAATATGCCTGCTGCACTCTATATGATGTTCAGTGATGAAGATGCCCCGACCGCAAAGCTGCCTGTAAATATTCCTCAGCTTGACGAAAACTACAGCTATACCGACACGATGCTTTATGAAAGAGGCTTCGGTCTTACATATCTGTCTGATCCTACGGGTGATTATTCAGCCGAGTATAAATCATCTCCGTTTTATGAAAAACTCATTCTTGCCCTTGAGGATAGCAAGGATAAGACCACCATGGAGAAAACTCTTGCAGCAGCATTATCCCAGGAAGGGTATAATAATTACTCTACAGCAGGTATCAACACAGCATTTGAAAGATCAAACGGAAATATCTGGACTGGCAAAGAACTGCGTATGAACGATTCCAATACAGGCAACACAGAGTATACACGTTGGGCTCAGAATGTGGTAATGGACAGAAGCGGAGAAGACCTCTATTCTGACGTCGACTGGTGTGCTATATTTGTAAGCTGGTGTATGTATCAGGCAGGCTATTATACCGAAGATCAGCTAAAAAAATACTATTATTCATACTGTGCGGATCCAAGAGTAGAATATGATGCCGATTCATGGATAACCGCATTTTGTATGGATCAGAAAAAGGTCTGGTACACTCCTCTTTCTGAAAAAAAGATCAAAGCATATGACTGGAACACATATTATAATACAGAAACAGATCCCTATGATATTCCATATAAGCCCGGCGGATTAATATTCTTTTCATGGGACGGCTCCGGGTTATTATTTGAACACGTTGGCATAGTTGTAGAATATGATACTGAAGATCATATACTGTCCTATTCTAACGGCAACTCCGGAGGTCAGGTTATCACAAAGCAGATAGACCTTGATGAGGTCGAAGAATTCTACGGTCAACCTTTGATGAAGAACAGCGACCGTATAATGGCTTATGCTGAATATGACGAAATAAAGCCACTCGAGCAGAAAACAATTACAACAGATAATACTGATATTACATGGTATAAGGATTCATCGAGCGGCCTTAGGATACAGACAAATTCTGATTCAAAGATTGCGTCAGTATTTATCGATGAAGAATATCTCGGCTCTAATATCGAGAGTAATATGATTTTTAACGAGGGAAGCCTTGCGATAGGAAAATCCGAGCTTATCGGACTTGAAAATGGTGTTCACACAATGAAGCTCGTATTTGATGACGGTGTTGTATCTGTTTCGCTGACAATAGGGGATAAAGAGCCAATCACTGCTGAACATACAAGCTTTGACTGGGATCGCTCAGGCGACAGCATCGTTATCAGAACCAACTCCGAGTCAGAAACCGTTGCAATACGCATTGGCGGCGGTCTTGCCGGAACTGATGAAACAGAAGGAGTTACACTCATTAACGGCACAGTAACACTTTCCGCTGAATATGCGAACAAGATCCTTGAGGATGGGGAAAACACACTAAGACTTGTTTTCTCCGACGGAGATATCGAGATCAATATTTTTGTAACAGATGAAAACCAGAACGAAGAACCCAAGGAAATAATTGCGGAGCATACCAGTATTGACTGGGATCGCTCAGGCGACAGTATCGTTATCAGAACCAACTCCGAGTCTGAAACCGTTGCGATACGCATTGGCGGCGGTCTTGCCGGAACTGATGAAACAGAAGGAGTTACACTCAATAACGGCACAGTAACACTTTCCGCTGAATATGCGAACAAGATCCTCGAAGATGGTGGAAACACACTAAGACTTGTTTTCTCCGACGGAGATATTGAGGTTAATATATATGTAACAGATACCGAGAAAGGGAGTGAAGTTTCCGATAATTCTGAGCCTCAGAATACGGACAAATCCGAAAGCTCTGATGATAGGGAAAAGCCTGATAATTCAACCGTATCTGACAACACAAATGTACCGGTAACAGGCGACGGGTATCCAATTGTCATAGTACTATTGATTATGGTATCCTTCTGTATAGCTGTTTTAGCTGCAAGGAAACGTACAGACAAGTGATAAATAATACTTGGAAGAACAATTTAAAGAAATCTATGTTCCAAAACAGATTGCCTCACAGCAATACGAGGATAGTATGGAATGACTGACAGGTAAATAAATACAAAAACATCCGCACAAAAGCTTAAAAAGCTCTTGTGCGGATGTTTTATGGACTAAAGTCCGATCATTTGGTTGTACTGAACATAATTGAAGCGGTTAGATAAAAATAACGCTTTGAAAAAGATCACTTTGTAACCGTCAGGACAAAGTATTTCTTTTCTATCTTGCCGGTGCTGTCCTTTACTTTGACACAGATGTCGTATTTAACGGCTGCGCCGGGGGGGATCTTTACAACTGCGTTGCTCTTGTAGGACTGTGCGGTAGACCATGTTTCGGAGGTAGCCTTTTTATAGTATACGCCATAGACATAAGGCGCTGTACCGCCGTTTGCACGTCCGGTGATCTTTAC
>JAHKXX010000238.1 GCA_020627425.1 bacterium | reverse complement strand
GCAAGTAACGCGATTTAGTGTGATACACCAAGCAGAAAAGACAAATACACTTATTCTCACATCAAAGCAGCGTCAAGCAGCACCCTGTGTGCTGTGACGCGGAAGGAGAGGGACAATAAACCCCGCTCGTACGCGTGCCGATAGGTAGGTGGTAACATCAATCAGAGTGCGCGAATCGACCGCGGCGGCACGCCGCCGCAGGCGGCTTGACTAATATAATTGTATTGTGGTATTATTTTGATATCAAGAGGGATAGGAGAAAGAGTAATGAAAAAGCTCAGATCAAGAAGAATAGTAGTGAAGGTCGGTACGTCTACACTTACCTATGAAAACGGAAAGGTGAATATAAGACGAATGGAGGCACTGTGTAAGGTGCTGAGTGACCTTCATAACAGCGGTAAGGAGGTCATACTTGTAAGCTCGGGAGCAATAGGTATCGGAACGGGTAAGCTCCTTATTCAGAAACGCCCGGATGAAACACGATATAAGCAGGCTCTCGCTGCTGTGGGACAGTGCGAGATGATGTTTCTCTATGATAAATTCTTCGGGGAATACAATAATAATGTCGCACAGGTGCTTCTTACAAAAAATATTGTCACTAACGACCACTCAAGACAGAATGTTATAAATACATTCCAGACGCTTTTAGAGATGGGTATCATCCCTATAGTCAATGAAAACGATACCGTTGCGATAGATGAGCTTGTCGGAACAAATTTCGGAGATAACGACAACCTTTCGGCTATCGTTGCGGATCTTGTGGGCGCACAGCTGCTGATAATACTCACGGATATCGACGGACTGTATGATAAGGATCCGAGAAAATTCAGCGACGCAAAAAAGATAAAAACAGTCACGCATATCAACGACGAAATTCGCAGAGTAGCAGGCGGCTCCGGCTCTAACAGGGGTACGGGCGGTATGGCTACAAAGCTTATCGCCGCAGATGCTGCTACAGCTGTCGGAATAAATACTGTCGTCATGAGCGGAAAAGACCCTATGAATATCTATAAGCTGCTAAACGGCGAGGATATCGGTACACTCTTTACGGCAAAAGACGGTACTATGTAAACGGAGGTAAACTATATTATGGCTACTGTGATCGAACAAATGGGAGCAAGGGCAAAAGAGGCTTCAAGAGAGCTTGCTGTTGCCGGTGAAAAAAAGAACATGGCGCTGAGAGCTATTGCAGAGGCGCTGAGGGCAAACAAGGACAGGATAATAAAAGCCAATGAGATCGACCTGAAAAACGGAAAAGAGAACGGTCTTTCAAATGCGCTTCTGGACAGACTGAGCCTTGACAGTAAGCGTATTGACGGTATAGCAGACGGCGTGCTTCAGGTGGCGGCTCTCCCGGATCCCGTAGGTACGGTGATCAGCGGCTCTACCCGTCCGAACGGACTGAAGATAACCAAGGTAAGAGTACCTATCGGTGTTATAGGAATAATATTTGAAGCTCGCCCCAACGTAACGGCAGACGCAGCCGTGCTGTGTCTGAAAAGCGGAAACGCCGTGATACTTCGCGGCGGCAAGGAGGCTATAAACTCCAATATGTGTATAACTTCTGTTATGCAGGACGCGATAGAGAGCGTGGGACTAAACAGAAACTGTGTACAGCTTATCGAGGACACCACCAGACAGTCCTCTGTAGAACTGATGGGACTGACAGAATACCTTGACGTACTTATACCGCGCGGCGGCAAGGGTCTGATAAGGGCTGTTGTTGAAAACGCAAAGGTACCGGTAATAGAGACGGGAGCCGGTAACTGTCATGTTTATGTAGACGAAAGCGCCGATATAAATATGGCTGCCGAAATAATATATAACGCAAAGACCTCGCGTCCGTCAGTATGCAACGCTATCGAAACGATACTTGTACACGAGAAGATAGCAGAGAAGGCTCTGCCCGTGATCAAAGCAAGGCTTGATGAGAAAAACGTGGAGCTTCGCGGAGACGAAAGAACAAGGGCTATACTCGGCGACTGTGTAAAGCCTGCTGTTGAGGACGACTGGTACACCGAGTACGGCGACTATATTCTTGCGGTAAGGGTCGTTGACGATATAAAAAGCGCTGTAGAGCATATCGCAAAATACTCTACAGGACACAGTGAATGTATTGTGACAAAGGACTATAACAGTGCTTCTTACTTTACCTCTGCCGTGGACAGCGCGGCAGTATACGTTAATGCCTCTACAAGATTTACGGACGGCGGCGAGTTCGGCAACGGTGCCGAGATAGGCATATCCACACAGAAGCTTCACGCAAGAGGACCTATGGGACTAAACGAACTTACCTCGATGAAGTTTATCATAGAGGGCAACGGTCAGGTCAGATAAGCAGATACAGCAGCGCAAAAATAAGACTGCTGTCGGACTTTTCGTCTGTCAGCAAAAGTATAAGACAGAGTATCAGGGTCTTTTCCCTGTCCTTGAAAAGCACCTCACTGAAACTCTGTGTTTCCTGAGGGGCTTCCTGGCGGGGGCGGCTCTGCTTTTCGGTATGCTCCTCAGGCAGCGGTGCTTCTGCCTTTGGCGGTGTTGGTATACGGGCGCGCTGCTGCATTTCTCTGGCGCGTCTTACTGCCTCCTGCTGCATCCTCTCCATATCGTTAATAAGCTGCACCTCCTAAAAGGGCTACAGGGTGTTTTTTAAAAGAGGAAGTATTTTCATCAGCTGCAACATTCTGATGGCGCCGTCTATCTTGCCCTTTCGTTCATCACGAAGAAACGGCTTCAGACTCCTCAGAAGCCGCGCACTGTCATCATCGGACTGTGCGCTTTGAAGCAGAGGCGCTATCTTCATCATTGTACTCATCATAGACGGGTCTATGCCTGTATTGACTTCTGTCCCTGACTCGGGCTTTGGCGGTTCGGGAGAGTCGCTAAGCCCCATCATTCCGGCAAGACCCTTTATCTGTTCCAGCTTTTTCGGATCGGCAAGTATTTCGCTTATTTTATCGGAGATATTATCCATCAGCCCTTACCCTCCGTAAGCTTTTTCAGCAGTGCCTGTGCCTCCGGAGTATTAAGTATTTTTTCGGTCTGCTCCTTGTCCGAGAGTATCCTCTCTATCTGT